>JBANGF010000185.1:0-3569 GCA_037975655.1 Bacteroidota bacterium
TATGCTGTGGCTCATTGAGAATTACGTTTTTGCGCTGGTAGGCAGGCACCACCATCTTCTCCGTCAAATCATCTGAAGCGGTAGTTAGGGCTCGACCACCTTTCAATTTCTCGAAACGCTCGTGCGCGCGCTGAATGGCCTTCATCTTCATTTGCTCGTAGTAGTCAGTAGCAAATACTGGAGCAACAGGTTGTTGCATCTCCTCTGATTCCATTGGCGCAGCAGCTACTGGAGTAGTTTGTTCTTGATACAGTTCATGAACAATTTTTTCCTCAGCTACAGCAGGCTCTTCCATGACAGGGCCCTCCGCTACTGGCTGGATATCAAAAGTGAATAGCTCTTCTTTTTCTTGTGCTACTTCAGGAGCATCCAATGCTACGGGAGCTTTGGGAAAGGTAAAAGTAAAGGTAGACCCTTCAGCAAGGGGTTCTTCTTTAACTTGCGCTGACTTTCCTGAATCCAAATCAATCACTGTTTTAACTTGCTCAGGAGCAGGTGCTGGACTGGGAGTAGGAGTTGGTATTGGTGTCACAGGGTTGAAAAAAGCGGAAACAGGTGCGGCAGTTGCTGAAGTTCTTGGCACATTGGCAAGTCTATCCATTTCGAAGCCTGTAGCAATTACGGTCACACGAATTGCTCTGCCCAATTCAGGATCAATTCCCTGACCAAAAATGACCTCTGCGTTGTCTCCCGCTTTTTCTTGGATGTATTCTGTAATATCGCTGAGTTCATCCATTGAAAGTTCCTCCTCTTCGCCAGACATGATGGAAAGCAAGATTTTCTGAGCGCCTTTGATGTCTACATTATTGAGCAATGGTGAAGAAATCGCGGACCCAGCTGCACGTATGGCACGTCCTTCTCCTTCTTCAGTAGCAGAACCCATTACTGCAGCACCCGCATCCTTCATGACCGTTTTAACGTCCTCAAAATCGACGTTTACATCCTGGTGGATGGTGATGATTTCAGCGATAGATCGTGCAGCAGTACTCAAAATATCATCTGCTTTGCTGAAGGCCGTTCGGATGGCAAGATTGCCATAGATCTCACGCAACTTGTCGTTGAGGATCACCAATACGGTGTCGCAATTTTCACGAAGTGACTCAATCCCTGCTTGGGCAACTGCCATCTTCTTTTTCCCTTCAAACATGAAGGGAGCAGTGACAATACCCACGGTAAGGATATTCAATTCTTTTGCAATTTTTGCTACGATTGGAGCAGCACCTGTTCCTGTACCACCTCCCATACCTGCAGTGATAAATACCATTTTAGTATTATCGGCGAGTAATTCACGGATCTCCTCTTCGGATTCAAGAGCGGCACACTTTCCTTGCTCAGGATTGGCACCTGCGCCTAGGCCTTCAGTCAAGTTGGCACCAAGTTGAAGCCTCAAAGGAACAGGACTAGATTTTAAGGCCTGAGCATCTGTGTTGACCACCACGAATTCTACATCCTTAATTCCTAGACCATACATGTGATTGACGGCATTGCTACCACCGCCACCCACACCGATGACCTTGATGATGGACTTTTGATTTTTGGGGAGATCAAATCTGTAATCTTTCATGTTATCTGACATTGTATTGTTGGTGAATTTAGTTTTTATGCTGGGGTACTTTTTAATTGATTGAATTGGGTTGGATTTTAGCTCCCATAGGAAGTGTCATCTCCGATATCATCCGAAATGATGCCCTTTAGACGCTCTCCGATATTTCTAAAGAAATCCTTGGAAATGCCTTCCCGTGCTTGAATTTTTGGTTTTACTCCGGTATTGGCGACTCGGGTTTTGTACATTTCTTCCCGCATGTCTAGGGATTTGAAACCTGCCAAAACTAGTCCTACTGTAGTGGCATACATTGGACTTTTGATTTCATCTAGAACTGATTTTCCAAGGTGCTCATTTGGAAAACCAATTCGGGTATCCAAGCCAGTCATGTACTCAAATAATTGGGCAATAAACTGCATTTGAGAACCTCCTCCCGTGAGGACTATTCCTCCTGCAAGTTTTTTGTAATAGCCACTCTGCATGATTTCGTTCTGGACGATTTCAATAATCTCCTCCATTCTAGCTTGGATAATGGATGCGAGATTGCGGATGGATATTTCTTTGGGTGCACGATTTTTCAACCCAGGAATGGATACGATTTCATTGGGATTCGCTTCCGCGGCAATGGCCTTTCCAAACTTGGTTTTCAATAATTCCGCTTGGTTATGCATGAGCATACAGCCTTCCTTGATATCGGCCGTGATGATGTTTCCTCCCAAAGGAATCACGGCCGTATGACGGATGATATTTTCATAGAAAATGGCGATATCTGTGGTGCCTCCACCGATATCAATCAAACAAACTCCTGCCTCTTTCTCTTCCTCACTGAGGACAGATAAGGAACTTGCCAAGGGCTCTAGAATCAACTGCTTGGAAGTTAAATCAGCACGCTTGACACATTTGTTGATGTTGTGAATGGCAGTTGTCTGGGCAGTAATGATATGGAAATCTGCTTCTAGACGATTGCCTGACATACCTACAGGGTCTTTGATCCCCCCTTCGTAATCGACGGTATAATCCTGTGGCATGACGTGAATGATGCTATTGCCTGGCGGCACCACGATATTGTGCATGTCAGCAGTCAAGCGCTGTACATCCTCCACAGTGATTTCATCTTCCGTAGGCTGCCGCATGATGCTTCCATGCATAATTTTGCTCTGGATGTGCTGTCCAGCAATTCCTACAATAACTTCTCCAATGTTCACATCAGCCATGTTGGCGCATTCTTCTACAGCCTTTTCGATGGCATGCACCGTCTTCTCAATGTTGGTCACGATTCCTCGTTCCACCCCATCCGATACGGACTTACCCATCCCTAGGACTTCTAGTTTGCCAAATTCATTTTTGCGACCAATGATGGCGCATATTTTGGTCGTCCCAATGTCCAGACCTACAATTAATTTGTCGTTTTCCATATCCAAGCTTTATTCACAAACAATTTGATTTTTATATTTTACACTGATTCGCTGGTAAGCATCCCAGCCCTTTCTAGGCAATATTTCTTTATAGAGTACCGCAATGCGGTTGAACTTGCTTTCAAAGTCTTTGGCATCTCCAAATTCAATGACTTGCTTCCCCACCTGTTGGTGAATCCGAATGTCATTCCTACCATTGATCTCCAACTCGGTCACCTGTACACTCCAAAACTTGTCCTGCGTTATGAATTGTATCAATGGAATCAACTCAGGCATCACGTCTAATCGGCCTTGGTCCATCAAGGATCCGATATACGGTCCATGAATAATCAAAACCCGGCTGGTATAGGTAGGCGAGGTAGAAATAAGTAAGCCCTCCTTCGTAATGTAGCCATCCGCACTTTCTGGCCTGGCAATTCTGGCCATCGGTTCGTGTTGGGTAAGTTTTAATTTCAGAATCCCTTGCTGATCCACAAAAGCCTCGGCCGTGCGGATAAAAGGATGACCCAATAAGCGATCTTCGATATCCTTTAAAGGCAATTCCTGCATGGAAAGTCCTTTTTTCAATTCTGGAAAAGAAGAAGAAAGGATGGACAAAATCTCCTTTTCCT
>JBANGF010000199.1:0-2533 GCA_037975655.1 Bacteroidota bacterium
AGCCCCAAGTGCCAACCCCTTTGGCTACATCAGCCCTACACAAGCCGCTCATGTGGACGCACAGCTAGGGGCACAGATTCCCTATATTCTTGACGGTGGGGCATGTGCCGTAGGATTGGAAAGTACCATAGTGGGCATGGAAGGGGAGCAGGTGGTCATCTATCGCTTGGGAGGGCTTGACCTTTCCAAAATTGAAGCCGTAGTAGGGCCAGTGACAGTTCAGGCCCACAGTTCGAGTAATCCTAGTGCACCAGGTCAATTGGCCAGTCACTATGCTCCGCGGAAACCATTTTTAGTGGGAGAGTTGAACGAGCTTGTCCCGAGGTTGATGAAGGAAGGAAAAGCCTTCGGCATTCTCAGTTTTTCAACGCATTTTCCTACTCTTCCTACGGATCGGCAGTTTGTCCTTAGCCCAAGTGAGGACTTGCAAGAAGCGGCTCAGCGTTTGTTTATGGGGATGCGACTTTTGGATGAAAGTGATGCAGACCTGATTCTCGCCGAGTATGTCCCTGAAATCGGATTGGGTCGCGCCATCAACGATCGGCTCAAGCGAGCCGCAGCACAGCCTAGTCATTAGGGCTAGTTTTTCCTTGCTTCCTATTTCGTATTGGCTGGATTTGAGTTAAATTCGAATCGATTTTAAAAGCATCTTTAGTTCTCACCTATTCGACCTTTTCCCATGTCTTTGAATGTAAAAAATGTAGATAGCCTCAACTTTGCAGGCAAAAAAGCCCTGATTCGGGTAGATTTCAATGTTCCCTTAGACGAGCATTTTCAAGTAACTGACGATACGCGTATTCAGGCAGCTGTACCAACGATCCAAAAGATTTTGAAGGATGGGGGTTCGGCCATTTTGATGTCCCACTTGGGTCGTCCTAAAGGTGGACCAGAGGATCGCTTCTCCTTGAAGCATATTGTGTCTGCAGTGGAAGCTGCATTGGGCCAGAAAATCAGCTTTGCCTCAGATTGCATTGGTGAAGAAGCCAGCCAAAAGGCTGCTCATCTTGGAGCTGGAGAGGTTTTGCTTCTTGAGAACTTGCGGTTTTACAAGGAAGAAGAAAAAGGAGATGCGGACTTTGCCGCCAAGTTGGCCAAGCTTGGAGATGTCTATGTCAACGATGCCTTTGGAACGGCCCACCGAGCTCATGCTTCTACTGCGGTGATTGCTGCTAACTTTTCCCAAAAAGTAGCCGGATACCTCATGGAATCTGAATTGACCAATGCGGATAAGGTGTTGGGAAATCCTGAGCGTCCTTACACTGCGATCATGGGTGGAGCCAAAATCGCCGACAAAATTTTGATTATTGAGCGTTTGCTTGAAAAGGTAGACAACCTCATCATCGGTGGAGGCATGTCTTACACCTTTGCCAAGGCGCAAGGAGGATCTATCGGGACTTCGCTTTTGGAAGCCGACAAACTTGATTTCGTGTTGGAGTTAATGGAAAAAGCAAAGGCCAAAGGAGTCAACTTGATTTTGCCAGTTGATACGGTAATTGCGGATGATTTTTCCAATACTGCCAATCAAGGCCTCGCCAATAAGGGAGAGATTCCAGACAATTGGATGGGATTGGACATTGGGCCAAAGACTCGGGAACTGTTTGGAAAAGTAATCCTTGAATCCAAGACTATCCTGTGGAATGGGCCGATGGGTGTATTTGAAATGGAATCCTTTGATAAAGGGACCAAGGCCATTGCTGAATATGTGGCGGAAGCTACACGTCAGGGAGCCTTTTCCTTAATTGGGGGAGGAGACTCTGCCGCTGCAGTCAATAAGTTTGGGTATACAGACCAGGTGTCCTATGTATCTACAGGTGGCGGAGCCTTGCTGGAGCATATGGAAGGAAAAGTACTTCCAGGGGTGGCTGCCTTGGCAGAATGATTTAATTAAAGGTCCAACTCAGTTGGACTTTTTTTTCTTCATCTAATCTTCATCTTCGAGATGTATCCTTGTAATTGTAAATTACTATAGCCATGAATAGAATCGTATTCGTACTGTTTTTTGTCTTTGTGTCCGGGATTGCTTGGGCGCAGACAGAATCTGCTTCAAAAAATATTCCATCTACAGTACAAGCGGGAGAGCCTGGAAAAAGGTTGGGAATCTCCAGTGCCTCAAGAAGAAGCGCGATGCCTGGATCGGTACCCAGTAATTCCAAGTCTGGAGGTGAAATAAAAAATTCTGGTGCTGATGGCTCGAAAAATCATGCTCATGATGCTGGGGCGGGTAGTCCGAATAGGCACGGTGCTCGGGTTCCTAAAAGCAGGCCCACAGGCCCAATCACTAGGCCTTCTGGAGCACCAAGTAACCGACCTGTAACCATACCGGGTTCACGACCAAATGGCCCGAGACAACGCCCTTCAGGAGGGTGATTAGCAAGGTGATTCCCTAACGCTTTCTGAAATCCGATCTCCTACCTTCATGAAAAACGGTTTACTCCTTTTTTTTAGTTTGCAATTTTTTTTGGTCTCCCCAGGGTTTACACAGGAATTGGATTCCCTTAAAGATTCGAGTAGCGTTGAATCCTACAATTATTTG
>JBANGF010000202.1:0-2603 GCA_037975655.1 Bacteroidota bacterium
AAACTCTACAAATCACTCAAAAAGAAATCAGGATTGATCTTCTATATTCCCAATGAGTATCAAGTCATCAAGACCAATGGAAATCGGTACATTCAAGCTTATCTCTTCAACCTAACCGACTCCATCGTGACCCTCCCTAGAATGGATGCAACCCTAGATGGCATCGAAAGTGAGTTGTACCTCAATAATACTTGGGTCAAGGTGAAAGAAACTAAACCGGCATCTTGTGGCAATAGCTACTGGAGCCAGAAATTGGAGCCCAATACCTACCTATCCATTCAGATAGAAAACCACGACATTACCCTTGGTAAAGTTAAAGTCAGACAAAAGGTCAAACTCAAACTTGGAGACCAGGTATTGGAATCAAGGGAAGTAAAGGCTTTGCTCTTTCCCAATCAACTTAAACTTTTGACGGAGAAATTGAATTGAGTTAAATATCTGTATTTTTAAGCAGTATAAGCTAGTCTGAGAACCACTTTTTTGTTTCAACACCTCTCCTTTTTCAACTCTAAGTTCGATGTTGGCCTAGCATTTTCTTGTAACTTGTACTCGTTATTCAGAAAATAGTTCAATGCTCAATAAAAAAACCCAATACGCTTTGCAGGCGCTAAAATACTTGGTGGAACACCAAAGTGAGGGCCCTGTGCTCATTGCAGAGATTTCAAAGGAAAAACAGATTCCCCTTAAGTTTTTGGAAAACATCCTTCTTGAGCTTAAAAAAATGGGTGTTTTGCAAAGTAAAAAGGGAAAGGGGGGAGGCTATTTTATCCCTGCTGAGGCCATCCGTACCCCCTTGGCAAAGATCATTCGAAACATTGAAGGGCCCATCGCCATGCTTCCCTGCGCCAGCCTATATTTTTACGAGCGTTGTGAAAATTGCAATGAAAAAAACTGCGGTTTGCACGAAACCATGGTGCTGGTTAGAGATGCCACACTTCAAGTCTTGGAAACTCGGACCGTGCAAGACTTAGCTGGGGATCTCCCATTGGCAGAATCGAACTAACTTACAAATCAGGCTGTGGCGTATAGCGCAGGTAGGGCTTCACAATCTTCAACCCTTTCGGGAATTTGGTAAGCGCATCCTCGGTTTTAACGGCCGGCACCACAATTACATCTTCTCCATTTACCCAGTTGGCTGGCGTGGCTACACTGTAGTTGGCGGTCAGCTGCAAGGAATCAATCACCCGCAATACCTCCACAAAATTTCGCCCAGTGGATGCTGGATAGGTAATCGTTAATTTAATTTTCTTATCGGGCCCAATAATGAAAAGGGAGCGGACCGTAAAAGTCTCCGAAGCATTGGGATGAATCATGCCGTAGGCATTCGCGATGGACTTGTCAGGATCTGCCAGGATTGGAAAGCCTACAGTTACATGTTGAGTTTCATTGATGTCTTTAATCCATTCAAAATGTTTGTCCAGTGGATCCACACTCAAAGCCAAGACTTTGACATTTCGTTTTTCAAATTCCTCCTGCAATCCTGCCGTACGCCCCAATTCTGTGGTACAGACGGGTGTAAAATCAGCAGGGTGGGAAAAGAGAACCCCCCAGCTGCTGCCGAGGTATTCATGGAATCGAATGGTTCCAAGGGTGCTTTCTGCGGTAAAGTCCGGTGCGATATCACCTAGTTGTATGCTCATAGTGAGACAAATAAACCACATGACTTTCATAAAACAAATGAATTGTCTACTTTTTTTATAGACTTTTTATAAATTTAGGTTGGAAGCTCCTGAATCGGACTTTTTTCTAAGGAAATACAGCATTTTTTGCTGCCATTTTGTTTCCCACCAAGTCAGGGATCCGTTCTTTTTAATTTATCCGATTGCAGAAATTTTAGGATCAAAAGTCATAATAGCTTCTAAAATTGAAATCCATTTTTTTGTAGTCCTTGCATGAGTACACTAAAAAATAGCATCCCTCAAATCCTAAAGTTTACCTCAAATCCTGCAAAATCTAGGTGACAGCATAACTTAAGCTAGTTATCCTAACATTAATTTCTTTAATTGATTGTTGTATCGACTGATTAGGGCCATTTGCCTTACAGGAAGATTGAAAACCGTGTATAATAGAATAGTTTCTTAGGTATTGCAATGAAAAAAATTCTCTTCACCCTTAGTATTATCCTTTGTGGATTGACCTCCTATGGCCAGTCTACTTATTGGAAAAAATCCAATCAAAATTTCAGCAACAACAAGATAGTTCAAGCTGAAACCGAGCAGTACCAAATTCTTGAGCTGGACCAAATCGCACTTCAACGGATTCTTTCCTCCGGGAAAGAGACCAAAATTAGTGTGCCCAACAGCCAAGGAGGCATGGAGGATTTTTTGGTTGTTGAAAATGAAAGTATCTCTAAAGAACTGGCAAAAAAATACCCAGCAATCAAAACCTACCAAGGATATAAGGTTTCGGATCCCCAAAGCCGAATAGCGCTCACCTTGTCAAGCACTAGGCTCTACCTCTATACTTTTTCGGAAGCATCCGAAGGGATGAGAATGCTTTCGACAAACACCTACATGTTCTACAAGATCAGTGGTAACCAAAGCATGTCTGAAGGTATTTCCTGTGGCGTACCTTCCACTGACCTGCCTGCACTACCCGACTTG
>JBANGF010000213.1:0-3842 GCA_037975655.1 Bacteroidota bacterium
AGCCCCAAAGCCAGGCTTGTGAATTGGAAGTAATCAAAAATGTTAGCGAGGGAGCCAGCACAGCTAAGGCTGGAACCCAAGGGTCTTTTACCTGATGTTTGGTAAACAAGCCAAACCCAAAAAGACCCAACAATGGGCCATAGGTGTAGCCGGCTAAGATAAATACCGAATTGATCACACTTTGATCATTGAGCCAGTAAAAGGCAAGGATGAGTAAAAACATCAAAAACGTAAAGCCAACGTGCACGATTTTACGAATGAATAGTCGCCGTTCGGGGGTATACTTTCGTTCAATCTGTAGAAAATCGTAGCAAAAAGAAGTGGTCAAGGCTGTCAACGTGGAATCCACACTGGAATAGGCCGCAGCGATGATGCCCAATACAAAAACAATCCCTGCAATGGCGGAGAAATGCTCCGTGGCCAAAAGTGGAAATAGACCATCCGACTTTTCTGGAATGGCAATGCCCTTGGTTTCGGCATACAAGTACAGCATCACACCTAGGGAAAGAAACAGCAGGTTGACCACTACCAAAATCACGGTAAACCAAAACATGTTTTTTTGTGCATCGCCCAGCGTCCGGCAAGTCAAGTTTTTCTGCATCATGTCCTGATCCAGACCCGTCATGACGATGGTGATGAAGGCCCCGGATATAAACTGCTTGAAGAAATTGGTGCCCGCCTTCCAGTCCCAATTAAAGATCGTCGAACGATCGTCTTCACTTATTCGGCTGATGTAGTCACCCAAACTTTTCAGTTCCAACTCGGATCCGATCAGTCCCATCGTAATCAGCACCGAAGCCAGCATAAAGGTGGTCTGAAAGGTATCTGTCCAGACGACCGTCTTGATTCCTCCTCGGTAGGTATACAACCAAATCAGTCCTACGGTAATCAATACTGACACCCAAAAAGGGATACCCAAGGCATCGAATAAGATCAATTGAAGCACGCTTGCCACGAGATACAGTCGAAGCGAAGAACCTAGGGATCTTGACAGAATAAAGAAAAAAGCCCCCGTTTTGTAAGACCAAAACCCAAATCGATCTTCCAAGTAGGTATAGATGGATACTAAATTCAAGCGATAGTAGAGCGGCAATAAGACCTTGGCAATGGTAAAGTAGCCTAGGATGTAGCCCAAAACAACTTGGAAGTAATAGAAGTTAGAATTGCCTACCTCGCCTGGTACGGAGATGAAGGTGACTCCAGACAGCGAAGCGCCAATCATGCCAAAGGAAACTAGAAACCAATGGGAATTGCGGTCTCCCGTAAAGAAGGTGTCTCCGGTCAACTTTCGGGTAGTCAACCAGGAAATGAAAAAAAGTATTCCGAAATAAATGAATATAACCGTTAAAACGAGTTGCGGATTCATATTGTAGGCGTCAGTGGCTCGCTAAGTTGTCCATTATTATTAATTTTGCAAAATGAATCAGTTCAGCATACCCCTTCCGCATGTAGAAGAAATCGAAGTTCTCCTCGAAGAACTCATCGACCAGGAAGCGCTAGACCTCGTTGTTTTCAATGACGATGTGAACACCTTTGAACATGTCATTCAAGTGCTCATGAAAGTTTGTGAGCATACCCATGAGCAAGCGGAGCAGTGCACCTTGATCATCCATTACAAGGGAAAGTGTGCGGTAAAGAAAGGGACGAGGCCAGAACTCAAACCTCTCTGTGAGGCCATTTTGGACGAAGGCATCCAGGCTGCAATTCTTTAAAAATAAATCAAGTGAACTTCCCCTCTAAATTAATCGAAGACGCAGTAACCGAAATTTCTAGGCTTCCCGGCATAGGCAAAAAAACTGCACTTCGATTGGCTTTGCATCTACTCAAGCAGCATGAAGCACATACGGAGGCCTTATCGCTTGCTTTGACGCGCATGCGAGCGGAGGTCTCCTACTGCAAAACTTGTCATGCCTTGGCAGATGAGGAATTGTGTACTACCTGTCAAAGTCACAAAAGAGACCGCAGCATGGTCTGTGTGGTGGAGGATATTGGGGATGTATTGGCCATCGAAAATACAAACCAATACCAGGGTGTCTACCATGTTCTCGGCGGAGTCATCTCCCCCATGCAAGGCATTGGACCTGAGGAATTGACCTGTGAAAGTTTGGTTGCTCGTGTCAAGAAAGGAGAAATTAAAGAAATCATTTTGGCCCTTTCTGCGACCATGGAAGGCGATACCACTTCTTTTTATCTGGGAAAAATCTTGACTCCACTCGGTGTAAAGATCACCAGTATTGCACGCGGCATTCCTGTAGGGGGTGAACTTGAGTTTACGGATGAAGTGACTTTAGGCCGTAGTATCCTTACCCGAATAAATTATTCACAGGAGTAAAGAAATCCTTTGGAAGGAAACTTGGAGAATCTATATTTGCAAACTCTTTAGGGGGATTAGCTCAGCTGGCTAGAGCACTACGCTGGCAGTGTAGGGGTCATCGGTTCGAATCCGTTATCCTCCACAGGGTTGTCTTAATCAGACAGCCCTTTTTTTTGTCTTGTAAAGTTATCCTTGTGGATTTCTAGATAACTGGGGATTAGCTCAGCTGGCTAGAGCGTCCCGCAGCATTGCGGGAGGGTCATCGGTTCGAATCCGTTATCCTCCACAGGGCCCCGCAACATTGCGGGGCCCTTTTTTTATCTAAATTTTTTCAACTATGTACTTCATCTATATCCTTTTTAGCCAAAAGACCAACCGCTATTACATCGGCTCCACGGATGACTTAGCCCGCAGACTCAAACACCACAATGCAGGTTCTACCCCCTCCACCAAAACTGGAGCACCAGATTGGGAGATCCGCTATACCGAAACAGTCCCAGATAGAGCTGCTGCGCTTAAGCGCGAACTCGAAATCAAAAAGAAAAAAAGCAGAAACTACCTCGAGTGGCTAATTCAAAATGTTGAAGGTGACCTAGCAATAGAAAAATCTATCCAAAACCAGGCCCATAAACTGACTATAAAAATAAATAAGGAGATTCAAACGTTAGATTATGCGAGAAAGTAATGAGAAAAAGAAAGCTACATTAAACAAATTAAGGAGGTATATAAAATCAAATTTCTATTAAAACTTGCCTCTTAATCATATAGAGTTTATCTTAAACATTGTAAGAAATAAACCCAACGGAACCCAGAGCCCACTGTACTTTCTGTGTTCCTTTTTTGAATTTGAATATGAAGTTTAAACTACTTTTTTTTAGCCTTATTTTATTTTTCAGCTTGAGCACCAAGGCTGCTGATCCAGAGTTTTATCGGCTGAGGGCCACTACGAAAAGGTGGAATATGGGAGAAAGATCCTCTTTCTTGAATGGAAGAGTAAGTAAGGAAATCTTAAACCAGTTAGACAGCATTTATGAAAACCTTCCAACTTCCTTCGACTTCAATTACTATCCCTCCAGCCAGACTTTAACCGTTTTTGTGCAATGCTCCTTTGATTTCTACTCCATCCAAGATGGCCAATTAGTTAAAGAGTACCAATTTGCAAATAGAGGCTATTCTTGCGGATCTTATTTTTTTGAAAAAAACAATACCTACTATCTTCTAGGTGGAAGGGGCTTTTGGAGAACCCATTCAGATTTAATGAATTTTGATACTCTAGATGGTTCCTGGGAATTCATACAAGCAGCAAACCAACCCCTTGACTTTTACCCCTTAGGCGCTTACCAAACTTCAAAAGGAATGATGGCCTGGTTAGGGGAATACTCTAATCCCCGAATTCCAAAGCTCGAAAAAGAAGCCAATGGTTTTTTTCTAGACATGGAAAAAAAATCTTGGCAGCCCTTCAAAATTGACATCAAAGAATTTGACCTTGCTCAAATCGCGCATACAAACGAAAGCCATTTGTATGAAA
>JBANGF010000252.1:0-21698 GCA_037975655.1 Bacteroidota bacterium
ACCTCTAAATCCAGGCAAGGGATTCTCTTTGCGCAAGCGATCAAGGGCTTTGTTGGCCACGTCAATGTAGGTTCTCCAAGGAATATCTTGAAGTTTGTCCACCTCATCTGGACCGAAGCCCGCGGCCTCTAGTACATAACTGCCCAACTTTCTGCTGTATTCCTGATCATTGGCCTTCAGCATGCTTCCGCTCAAGGCGACGCCTTTGTGCACAAGCCCTTTGGCAGCAGGCATGGCCATCGTACAAGTTACTTTGGCCCCTCCGCCCGATTGTCCCATGATGGTGACATTGTTGGGATCGCCGCCAAAATTGGCAATGTTATCTCTTACCCAATGTAGGGAGGCAATGATGTCGAGTTGGCTGACATTTCCAGAGGCCGCGTACTTTTCACCGCCCACTCCAGAGAGGTCGGTGAATCCAATAGGGCCAAGCCGGTGGTTGATGGACACAAATACGGCCTCTCCCTTTTTGGCAAAATTTTCTCCGTGGTAGCCGTCCTGTTCAATCCCGTTTCCGTTGGTAAAGCCTCCTCCATGCAACCAAACCAGCACGGGGCGTTTTTTCCCATCTCCAAGACCGGCAGTCCATAAGTTGAGTTTGAGACAATCCTCAGACACATCGTCGTAGTTCCAGTGATCTGCAAAGGAAGCATGGGCATTGGCGTAGCGTCGGTCCATGATTTGGGGAGCGGTATTTCCCCACCAAATGGTGTCTTTGACACCTTCCCATGGACTGGGTTTTTGGGGTGGCATGAAGCGATTTTTACCAGAAGTGTCTGCTCCATAAGGAACTCCAAGAAAGGTATAAACTCCATTGAGTTGATAACCTCTGATTTTCCCAAATGAGGTATTCGCTACGGCAATGTCATCTCCGATTTGGAGGTATTGTTCCTCTGAGTCTGCTGCAGGAGTAGCATTCGAAGAAGAAGCGCTCACCGCCAATGGGGCAGCAGCGAATGCGGCGGATCCCAAGCCGATTTTTTGAAGAAAAGAACGTCTATTAGTTTTCATAGTGGGGGTATTTGATGTGCTAATTCCTTCAATATCAGCCCAAAGAATTGGATTAGCAAGTAGAAAGGAGCTTTTTTGGGGGGTGAAAAATGGGGGTGTTAAACGGAAAAAAATAGAGGTTGAAGGGAATACCAATTTGTCCCAAACCGACATGAAACACCTAGAAACAAAGAAGCCGTTGAACAATCGCTATTCAACGGCTTTTGATTGGTGGAGGAGAATTCTTAGAATTTGACTTTCGTCTCGATTCGTTGGCCGGCGCGCTGCACGACGACCTGGGTGGAGTCCCCCTTCTTAAATACGCTCAAAGCACGCATATAGCCCATCATGTCGTTGATTGTAGAATCGCCCAATTGGACCACGATGTCTCCTTTCATCAAGCCAGCCGCCTGTGCAGGCTTTCCCTCAGATACGCCGTCTACCCGCATCCCTTTCCCATCGTAGAGGTAGTCGGGCACTACGCCCATGGATACCGTAAATCGAGGAGAATCACTGGAGTCTTTGGTTTTGGTGAAGGCCAATTTTGGTTCTGCATCAAGTCCCGCAATCAGACGAGAAATGTAGCGAACGACCTGTACCAGCCCCTCATAGTTAATTTTTTCTGCATCATCACTCGGCTTGTGGTAATCGGCATGCTGACCTGTAAAGAAGTGCAGTACCGGCATGTCCTGGAGGTAAAAAGAAGTGTGGTCGGATGGACCTACTCCGGATTCGGAAGGAACCAGTTTGAGGCTATCGGAATTAATAGGGTCAAGCACCGGAGAAAAGCTAGGACTGGTACCTACCCCGTGGATAGCCAGGGATTTTTCATCGTTAAGTCGGCCTACCATGTCCATGTTGATCATGTAGTTGACCGTCTTCAGGTCTAGGGTTGGGTTTTTGACAAAATAATTGGAGCCCCAAAGCCCGTTTTCTTCCCCAGAGAACGCAATAAAGAGAATGTTGCTTTTCAGTGTTTCGTACTTGAAAATCTTCGCAAGCGCCAAAAGTGCTGCGGTACCCGAAGCATTGTCATCAGCACCATTGTGGATGGCCGAATCTCCTCGGTGTAGGGAGCCTTGTCCGCCCATGCCTAAGTGATCAAAGTGGGCACCGATGACGATGGTTTTGTCTGCTTTTTTATCCAAAAAAGCAATCACGTTTCGACCGGTAACACCCGCTCCATCGGTACCAATCACCGCCTCCTCGTGCGGGTTGCTGGGCTTGGAAACGGTAAACTCCTGGAAAAAACCATCCGTACCCATAGGGGCCAGTCCTAACTTTTCAAATTCTTGGGCCAAGTAGTCGGCAGCTTTTTGCTCGCCAGTAGTACCAATGGCTCTTCCGCCCAAGTCATCGGCAGCGAGAAAGTACACGTCTTTTTTCAGCGAAGCGTGTAATTCTTCGTCTGTAGGAGGCCCATCACAGGATCCGACGAGTAGCGCAAAGACAAGAAGGGGGAGGAACTTAAATAGTTGTAGTTTCATTGGGGGGGATATTTAGCCCAAAGATAATAAGTAGTATCTTTGCCGGCACATTCTTTTTAGTCAAGATTACAAATGAAAACTATACGCCAACTGGGAATTGTTCTTCCCTTCCTTTTCGCTACCCTAACCCTTGCAGCACAGGAGAAGCGCTCCGCATCTGATTCGTTGTTGCTCCATCCTGAGGAGATGAAATACCTCAAAAACATCAAGCAACTTACTTTTGGGGGCAACAATGCAGAGGCCTACTGGTCTTTTGACGATAGCAAGCTGGTGTTTCAGTCAGACTTCGCGAAATGGGGAAATTCCTGCGATCAGATGTTTTACCTAGACTGGAAAAAGGATGATTTGTCCAAGAACAACCCCGCTCGACTCAGCACGGGGCTTGGTCGTACTACCTGCGCCTATTTTCTACCGGGCGATAAAACCATCGTCTATGCCTCTACGCATTTGGTAGACCCAGCTTGCCCTCCAGTACCTGAGCGGAGAGCAGACGGCAAATACGTGTGGCCGATTTACCCGAGCTTTGATATTTTTACTGCAGACATGAAGGGAAATATTCTTTCCCAATTGACCAAAGAGGACGGCTACGATGCCGAAGCTACGGTTTCTCCCAAAGGAGATAAAATCGTATTTACCTCCATGCGTACAGGTGATTTGGAACTGTTTACCATGAATATTGACGGCACCGACGTTAGACAAATTACGTCCGAATTGGGCTACGACGGGGGCGCTTTCTTCTCTCCCGATGGAACCAAGTTGGTCTGGAGAGCCTCTCGTCCACAGACTCCGGAAGCGATTCAAGAATACAAGGACTTATTGAAAGAGGGATTGGTGAAGCCTACCGACATGGAATTGTATGTGTCTAATGTGGATGGCACCGACATCCGCAAGATCACCAGCTTGGGTAAGGCCAACTGGGCCCCATTCTTCCACCCATCGGGCAAGAAGTTGATTTTTGCCTCCAACCACCAAACCCAACGTGGGTATCCGTTTAACTTGTTTATGGTTAACCTTGATGGCACAGGGCTAACGCGAATCACGCATGACGGTACATTCGATGCCTTCCCGGTATTTTCCAACAATGGCAAGTACTTGGTGTTTGCGTCCAACCGCAACAATGGGGGTACACGCGATACCAACCTCTTCGTCGCAGAGTGGATTGGAGACTAAGCCACTTCGGAAATTACAGGTTTTCTATATCGAGCAGGTAGGCTTCGGCTTGGTCCAATAGGGCCTGCTGATTTCCCATCTTGTCCCAAGTGCGGTAGACCATGCCGATGCGTGGATTTTTCTCGAGCAGGTCTCGGTTGCGTGCATGAAAGTGCCAATAGAGGCTATTGAAAGGACAAGACCCTTCTCCCGTTTTTTTGTCGGCCTGGTACGCACAATTACCGCAGTAGTTGCCTTGCTTTTTGATGTAGTTGGCTGAAGACACGTAGGGCTTGGTGCCGACGATACCTCCATCTGCAAATTGGCTCATGCCTCGGGTATTCGTAATTTCAACCCATTCGATAGCGTCGATGTAGATGCCCAAGTACCAACGATCCACCTCGTCTGGATGAATTCCTGCCAGTAGGGCAAAATTTCCCGTGACCATCAAGCGCTGGATGTGGTGGGCATAAGCCAAGTCCAAGGATTGGTGTATGGATTGGCTGAGGCAGTTCATTTTTGTGTTTCCCGTCCAAAACCAATCCGGAAGTTTCCGTTCGTGGCCAAAGTAATTCAGTTGGGCAAATTCCGGCATTTTGGCCCAGTAAATTCCCCGCATGTACTCGCGCCAACCGAGGATTTGTCGGATAAAACCCTCCACTTGGGCAATGCCAATTTTATCTTGATGCCTCAACCAATACCCCTCCACGGTTTGCACCACCTCCAAGGGGGAGATGAGTTTGCAGTTGAGTGAAAAGCTCAAGCGGGAATGGAAAAGGTAGGGGTCCCAGGTAGTAAGTGCGTCCTGGTAGGAGCCAAAGTGGACAAGCAGGTGTTTGCAAAAATGATCTAGAAGCTCGAGACTTTCTTTTCGGGAAGTGGGCCAAACAAAGGCCTCTCGATCTAGTGCGCCTATTGTGCTGACTCCGCAGCCATCCAGCATGTCCAAGATCGGCCCTACCTGTTTGGGATGGAGGAGTGGCGGAAGGATCAGGGATTTGTCTTTGAGGGCTTGGCGATTGTCTTGATCGTAATTCCACTGTCCAGTCAGCGGCTGATTACCCTCCATCAAGACCGCGTACTTCCGACGCATTTCCCGGTAGAAGGACTCCATCAAGTAGGTCTTTTTTCCCTTGAAAAAGTTTGCTAAAAACCTTCGCTCACTCAAGAAATGTTCGGTGTCCACGGCTTGCCAAGGAATGCCAAGGTCTGTACAACAATCCTGGAGTTGCAGATCCAGTCGGTATTCATCTGGGAGCAGGTATTCAAATCGAGTAAACCCTTCTTTCCTGACTAGGGTCTGGATTTGTGTAGGGAGCGATTGTTGGTTTTGAGGATCGTCAAGGGTCAGGTAGATGAACTGGTGACCCTGTTCTTGGAGCTCTTGTGCGAATTGACGCATGGACAAGAAAAAGCCCACCACTTTTTGGATGTGATGCCTGACGTAGTCGGTTTCTTGACGCATTTCCAGCATCAAGTAGGTGACCGAGGAGTTGGGTACGGTAAACCAGGAATGCTGGCTATTCAATTGGTCTCCCAATACCAGACGGAGGGTTTTCGTCATAAAAAAAGGACTTTAATACGTAAAGTCCTTTTTGCTCGGGAATGTTTTGAGGAAAAGCGTTCTGTTGCTTTAAGTACAGCGCCTACTTGAGAGCAGGCCTACCACCGAATGATCTCCTGATTGCGGAGGAGGTCCTCAAACTGCTCCCGCTTGCGAATCAAGTGTGCCTTGCCCCCCCAAACGAGTACTTCAGCAGGCCGGAGGCGAGCGTTGTAATTAGAGGCCATCGTAAATCCGTAGGCGCCGGCGTTTTTGAGCACCAAAAAGTCACCTTCCTTGACCGTATGGAGTTGTCGCTGAGCGGCAAGGGTGTCCGTTTCACAAATGTAGCCCACCACGGTGTAAGACCCAGTATCCCCTTCCCTGTTGCTGAGGTTGTAGATGTCGTGGTAGGCATCATACATCATGGGGCGGATAAGGTGGTTGAGTCCGGAGTTTACCCCCACAAAATGTAGCGTTGGAGTTTCTTTCACTACCGTCGCTTGGACGACCAAGTAGCCAGCCTCAGAGACGAGGTATTTCCCTGGCTCGATCCAAAGCTCTAAAGTGCGTCCGTATTTTTCACAAAATTCTAGGAAGGCTGCGCTCACGATGCGACCGAGTTCGGGGATGTCTGTAGCCGTATCCTCTGGGCTGTAGGCCACCTTAAATCCACCACCAAAGTCGAGGAAGCGCAAGTCAGGAAACTGCATGGCCGCATCGAACAAGACTTTTCCCCCCTTCAAGAACACCTCGGCATCGTAAATGTCTGAACCCGTGTGCACGTGAAGCCCTGCTACTGAGATTTGGTAGCGCTGCACCAGCTCTAGGATTTGAGGGAGTTGCTCTATCGAAATACCAAACTTGCTTTCCTTGTGTCCCACTGAAATTTTCAGGTTTCCACCGGCAAGAATGTGCGGGTTGAGCCGAATGCAAATCGGCACGGTGCTGCCATAGGTTTGTCCAAATTTTTCCAGGAGAGGAAGGCTATCCACATTGACCATCACGCCGATTTGTACAGCTTCTTGGATTTCTGCAAAGGAAACGCCACTTGGGGTGTACATGATTTCTGCAGGACTGCTACCTGCTAGTAGTCCAAGTTTGACTTCTTCCAAAGAAACCGCATCGAGTTCGGCTCCGGCTTTGCGGATAAGGCTCAGCACAGAAATGGTCGAAAGGGCCTTGGTGGCATATTTGATGCGAAGTGGAACAGCGGCAAAAGCAGTTTGTAGCGTTTGAATTTGTTGTACAATTTTTTCCCCATCGTAGAGGTAGAGGGGCGATCCAAATTCTTTGGCCAAGGCTTCGATGGATGCACCGTGAATGTGCGTGGGATTGTGCACGAGCTGAGGAGATTAGGTTGAGTCGACAAAAATACCCAAACAATAAAAAAGGAAGGCATAGAACCTTCCTTTTTTTGGGTATGTAATTAGAAAACCAACAAATTCAGAATGCTAGAATACGGGCAAAAAGGGGAATAAGAAAGAAACTTCTTTAGATTACCCGTTAAAACATGTTAATAGGGGCTCCTCGCCTCAGTATCCGCTTAATTTTGTGCCATGTCCAAAAGCAACATTACGTTGATTATTGTCTTGATGTCCCTAGCCAGCTTTGGCTTGATGGGCTTCCAATACTATTGGATACGGAATGCCATTCGGATTAATAAGGAGCGTTTTGACCAAAACGCACTGCAGGCCTTGTCTGGAACTATCGCAGAATTGGAGAAGGGAGAGACCTCAGATGTGCTGCTCAATAAATTGATTAAGGACCCAGAGTTAAAGGAGTCTATCTTCAAAAAAATTGACCCCATTGAGTTGCAGATCAACACCAACCGAACCTATACGCGGCCTTCCTTAGTAGATACGCTAGTCCTATCTCCGGTACCTCAAGTGAGCAGCACCTTTCGCAGAATGTTGCTGTCTAGGGGGATGGATGTTACCATTTTGTCGGAACTCGAGAATTTTTTTGCTTACATGACTCCCGAGGTGGCGTCTTCCATATTTACCCCTGACGAAATGCAGATTTTGCTCCAGGAAAAGGAGCGGCAACTGGAATATTTAAATCAGAAACAGCGATTTGCCAGGGAGCAGACCCGGCCATATACCGGGATAGTGCCTCAATTTGACACTGAGGTTAATCTTTCAGATGATGCCTTGGATAAAATCCGGAAAACCAACATTAAGATTGAGTTAATGAATCAGGCTTTTTCCGAACTCTCAGAAGGACAGCAAGCGATTATGGACCGACTTGACACGGCACAGCTACGCCGCTTGTTGAAAAGGCAGCTGGTGGAAAAGGGGATCACGGAAGATTTTGAGTTGGGGATTAAGCAGGGAAAAGGAGAACTGATTGGCGTAGGTCAATTGCTAGACCCCCAGATCTTGCTTCAAGAAGGGCTTCAGTCCAAACTGTTTCCAAACGACATTCTGGGCAACGATAATTTTTTATACGTCTATTTTCCAGAGAAAACTAGCCACGTATTTCGGCAGGTATGGCTTCCGATTTCCAGTTCCATCCTCTTCATTTTGGTGATTATTTTTTGTTTTTACTACGCGATACGGATCATTTTAAAACAGAAGGCCCTTTCTGACATCAAAAATGATTTTATCAACAACATGACCCATGAGTTTAAAACTCCACTTGCTACGGTAAGCCTTGCAGTGGAGGCTTTACAGGATCCTGAGTTGAGCAATCAGGACACCTTTCGAAACCGGTATTTGGGAATCATCCGTGAAGAGAATAAGCGCTTGGTAACCCAGGTGGAAAAAGTATTGCAGGCGGCAGCACTGGATAGGAATGAATTTAACCTCAAATTGGAGTCCATTCACCTGCCGGCAATGTTGCAGGCTTGCATGGATCAGTTTGCCCTTCAAGTAGAAAACCGAGGAGGAAAAATTGAGTTCATCAGCGAAATGAAAGACCCTTACATTGTGGGAGATGTTTTTCACCTGACTCATTTGTTCAATAACTTGCTGGATAATGCCAACAAGTATTCTCCATCCAACCCTAACATCCGTGTGGCCGTAAAAGAGCAGGGCCCCGAAGTACAGATCACCTTACAGGATCAGGGAATAGGCATGAGTAGGGATGCGGCAAAAAAGATTTTTGACAAATTCTACCGTGTTCCTACTGGCAACGTCCACGATGTAAAAGGTTTTGGCTTGGGTTTATCTTATGTAAAAACAATGCTTGAGGCCCACCATGGTACCATCCAGGTGCAGTCCGAACTTGGAAAAGGGAGTACCTTCACTATCAATCTACCTAAAAAACAATGAGTAAGGCCAAACTATTAGTTGTAGAAGATGATCCCAACTTGGGAGACATCCTCCAAGAATACCTGCAAATGAAAGGATACGACACCACGCTTTGTCGCGATGGAGAGGAAGGATGGAATAAGTTTAAGAAAGACAAATTCGACTTGTGTCTGCTGGATGTGATGATGCCCAAAAAGGATGGATTCACCCTAGCCAAGGAAATCAAGAAAGTCCAGGAGGATCAACCGGTACTTTTCCTGACCGCCAAAAATCAAAAAGAGGATGTAATCGATGGCCTAAAAATCGGAGCAGACGATTACCTGACCAAGCCGTTTAGCATGGAGGAATTATTGTTGCGGATATCCGCCATCCTCAAGCGTACGCAAAAAGGTGCAGCGGTAAGCCCTTTAAAGACCTACTCCTTTGGCGCCTTTGTGTTGCACTACGACGAGCAATACATCGAAGGGCCAGAAGGAAAGCACAAACTTACCTCAAAGGAAAACGAACTGATCCGACTGCTTGCTTCCGAAACCAACAAGCTAGTCAACCGAAGCCATGCGCTGAAGCAAATCTGGGGCGATGACAGTTACTTCAATGCACGTTCCATGGACGTGTACTTGAGCAAAATCCGAAAAATCTTGAAAGACGATCCTCGAGTGCAAATCATTACCGTGCATGGGGAAGGATTCAAATTGATTGTAGGCGAAGCCTAGGAAACCAGTTCCGCTCCGATCCCTGGACCTGCCGGAAAACGTACTTCTGTAGGAGAGATCTGCACGCCTTGCGCAGGATCCTTGGCCAAAAGCATGGCTCCATCCATGTCTACATAGTCCAGCAAGGGAGCAATGTGGGCGATCGCGCTGATTCCAACCGAGGATTCGGTCATGCAGCCCACCATGGTTTTCATCCCTAAGGCTTTGGCTTGCTGGATCATGCGTAGCGTAGGAGTAATGCCCCCGGCTTTGACCAGTTTGATGTTGATCCCATGAAATCTCCCTTGACACTTTTCAACATCGCTTTCGTGGATGCAACTTTCATCGGCCATGACGGGAAGTTTGGACTGTGCATACACCTCTTTCATTCCCTCTAGGTTGTCTTTTGCCAAAGGCTGCTCAATAAATTCAACCCCAAGGGAGGCTAATTCCTCAGAATAGGCGATGGTTTGTTCCACCGTCCAAGCACAGTTGGCATCCACCCGGAAGATGGACTGGGTATGCTTTCGGAGTTCGCGTACAATTTCCAAGTCATGTGTAGTACCCAACTTTATCTTGTAAATGGGCCAATCCACTTCTTTCAACTTGGCACACATTTTTTCGACCGTATCAATTCCGATGGTAAAGTTGGTGGTGGGAATTTGAGCAGGATTTAGGCCCAAGTATTCGTAGAGTTTTTTCCCCTGCTTTTTGGTGTACAAGTCCCAGGCTGCTAGGTCAAGCGCGCATTGTGCAAAGGGGTTGGATTGGAAAACTTCCTTTCCCAGTTCCCACAATTCAGCTGGAGTAGTCCATCCTCCTCCCAAAATAATCGGCTTGAACTTTTCCAAGGCTACCTGCATGTTGTCCAAGGTAATGCCGTAGAAGGGGTTGGTGGTAGACTCCCCAAGGCCATACAGTCCTTCGTCTTCTAGCCTTACGATTAAGGTTTCTTGCACTTCCCGGCTTTGATGGGCGATGGTAAAGCGGTGCTTCAAAGGAAGGTCAAAGCCTTGGACATGTAAATTCATGGCATGATTTTTTTGGGTTTGACAAAAATAGGGGGAATTATTGCAGTCCTTTCCCTAGTTTTAATTCAAAATACCTGAAAAAATATGCATAACCCTTGGATTGGTTTGAAAAAGAGGTTGTTTATACCGTTACTTTTTTTGGGAATGGGCCTAAATTTTGCTCAAGCCCAAACAGTAGTGCCGCGCCTGAAAGCAATAGATTTGGCCTCGGCCTACGAGTCGTACCGTGAGCCGTCAATCACGCATCGGCGATTTACCCATGCGGACTTGCAGCCCTTGATTCAAAAGCATGTTGCTCAATTTCACGTCACTGCACTCGGAAAATCGGTTATGGGAAAGTCCATCAGTTCCTTGGACTGGGGAACTGGTACGACTAAAGTGATGCTCTGGTCACAGATGCATGGCAATGAGAGCACCGCGACCATGGCCTTGTTTGACCTATTTAATTTTTTAGAAGGAAAAGGAGATGCACACCAGGAATTGCGTGACCTACTTCGATCCCAGTTGCAACTCAAGTTTATCCCCATGCTCAACCCGGATGGGGCAGATGCCTTCAAGCGGAGAAATGCCTTGGATATCGACCTCAACCGAGATGCGATTTCGTTGATTTCGCCGGAGGCGGTGATCTTGAAAAAAGCGAGGGATGACTTTGAACCGGAATTTGGCTTTAATCTCCATGACCAACAAATTTATTACAACGTGGTCAACACGCCCAAGCAAGCGACTATTTCGCTATTGGCTCCTGCTTACAACGAAGCCACGGAAATCAATGAGGTTCGTGGTAGAGCCATGCAGACCATTGCAGGGATGAACGAGCTCCTGCAGGAATTGATTCCTGGCCAAGTAGGTAAGTATGACGATGCCTTTGAGCCGAGGGCTTTTGGGGATAACATTCAGAAGTGGGGAACGAGTACCATTCTGATTGAGTCTGGGGGCTTGATCGGAGACACCGAGAAGCAAGAAATCCGCAAGATCAACTTTATGATTCTCCTGAATGCGCTGCATTCCATCGCTACTAAGAGCTATACCCAGTACCAGACGGCCGATTATTTTGCCATTCCGGACAATGGCTTTCAGTTGATGGATTTGGTCATCAATGAGGCGCAAGTGCCCGTCAATGGGAACTGGTATCCGGTAGACCTAGCCATCCGAAGACGAGAAACGGAGTCTGCGGGAGGGTATTTCCTCACAGGCTCGGTGGAGGATCTAGGGGATATGCAGGTGTTTTTTGGGATGGAAATTCTAGATGCCACAGGACTGAAGTATCAGGAAGGGAAAGTGTATCCCACTCCTTTTGAAAGCGTAAAAGAGGTTACGCTTGAAAAAGCAATGGAGCTCCTCCGCCAGGGTTTTATGGCCATCAAAGTGAAGCAAGGAAGCCCAAGACAGTTGCACAATCTCCCCTTGGTGGTGTTGAAAAGCAGCAATAAGTTTGCCGGAGGCTGGACCACCGGTTCGGTACCTAACTTTTTCTTAACCCGAGAAGGGAAGCCAACGCATGCGGTGGTAAACGGGCACCTGATCGACTTAAGTCGACTTCCTTCCGAAAAATTTCGAAATCGGATCTTTTGATGTGGTATCACCCACCTAGGCTAAAACCATGAAATCCAAAGAAAAAGGGGCTGGACTCCATCCCCGCAATCTCCACCAAGGACGATACGATCTTCTGGCTTTGTCGGAGACAGTTCCGGAATTGAAGGAGATCATTTTTACCAATGCCTATGGGCAATTAAGCATTGATTTTGCCAATCCGGACGCGGTCAAGCTGCTCAACAAGGCCCTGCTGCTCCATTTCTACGAGCTAAGTTATTGGGATATTCCCGAGGGATATCTCTGTCCACCGATCCCCGGCAGGGCAGATTATGTCCACCATGTAGGAGATCTGCTCGCTCGGGATCACGATCGAAAAGTTCCTCAGGGCCCTGAAATACGGGTGCTTGATATAGGAACAGGAGCGAATCTGATCTATCCCATTGTAGGAAAAAGTCTTTTTGGGTGGAATTTTGTGGGTACTGAAATTGAGTTTCAGGCGCTTTCCAATGCGGCAGAAATCATTGCTGCTAATTCAAGGTTGGTGGATAAGGTAGCGCTTCGGTACCAAGAGGACCCATTGGCAATTTTTAAATCCGTCATTGAAGAAGGCGATTATTTTGAGTTGAGCATCTGCAATCCTCCCTTCCATGAATCTGCTGAAGTGGCGCAACAAGGTAGTCAACGGAAAATCAAAAACTTAAAAGGGAGTGCTTCTTCTGACCCAATATTGAATTTTGGGGGTCAGGCAACCGAATTATGGACTGCAGGAGGAGAGATTGGATTTATTGGGCGAATGATTCAGGAGAGTGTGACTTTCCAAAAGCAGGTAGGCTGGTTTACGGTATTGGTTTCCAAAAGTGCTCATCTCTCCTACTTCCAAGCACAACTTGAAAAAGTAGGCGTAAAGTCTCAGCGTGTAATCGAAATGGGACAAGGAAATAAGCGGAGTAGAATTTTGGCTTGGAGTTTTCTCCGTTAATCCAATTTAGAAGAGTTATTCCCGCAGATTTTCGGGGAAAAAGCAACGCAGATCAGCGGTATTTTTCCGTGTAAATCCGCGTGAAAAAACGTTTACTTTTTTGCTAGCCTGTGGAAAACTTCCAGGTACTGGTCTGTTACACGATCCCAAGAATACTTCTCAGTAAGGCCTAGACGAGCAGTTTGCCGCAACTCTTGAAGATCTGTGGCCCCTGATTCGGCCTTTTCTACGAGTTGCTGTACAGCCACACTCGTTTTTTCGAAATACCAACCGTGTTTTCCATTTTGGAGCATCTCCTGGTTGAAGGGGGTATTTAAGGCGAGAATGGCACAGCCATAGCCCAAGGCTTTCAGCATGGCCGGGTTGGTGCCTCCAAATTCATGCCCATGAAAATACGCGTAACAATGCGAATAGAGGGAGGCAAGCACCAGTGGGTCGGTGACATAGCCAGTAAACAGGACGCGAGGTCCCTCCAGCTTCTTTACTTGCTGGGCCCAAGCATCCGAGAAGGGAGCGTCGCCCACGATGACGAGGGGCTTGTTTGATTTGGATTGAAGGAATCCTTCGATAATCAGATCGGCATTGTTGTCCGGAATCAAGCGACCCACAATCAGGTAATAGTCCCGAGAGTGGAGGTTCCAGGCTTGCAATGGACTGTCCTCCACATCCTCCTTGGGGTTGGCCCCATAGGCTATCACCACCGAATCTTTCTGAAATTCTTCCAGGTATACCCGCCGCATTTCATCCGAATCGTTGATAATCTGGTCAAAGGAGCGGGTAGCCATCTTGGATGCCCACTTAAAATACCGAGCTCCCCAGCCCTTCCATTTGGGCCGAAGCCATTCGAGTCCATCGACGTTAATGGCTGTAGGTTTACCAAAAATTCGAGCCAGCCATCCGAAAGGACCATTCCCAGAGTTGACGACCAAAATCACATCTACATCCGAAAGGCAAGCGTGCAACATGGAAAAAAAAGTATGGCTTAGCTGCGTGAGGCTTTTGGTTTCTAGAGCGGGAGTGTAGACACACTCGATTCCATTGACAAATCTGGGGCGTGTGGAGAATAAGGATCGGTGGTTGTAAACCCGCACTTGTACTCCTCTAGCTTGCAAACGCTCCCCCAATTCTTTCACCAGGGTGTCGTAGCCCCCATAGACATAGGGGTAGCCTTTGGCGCCCATGATGGCCACTTTTAAATCAATAGGTGACGGCTTGCTTACCATTTATTCACTCATTTTTTGATAAAGTCTACTCCTATCTCTTCAAAATTTCTTTAAAGGCCTGTTCTAAAGATAGAAAAAACTTCTCCGCCGAAAATTCCTGTAACCTAACTCGCCCTTTTTCTCCCAACTCCTTTCTTAGTTCAGGATTATCTACCAAAAGTTTCATGGACTGAATTAATGATTCCTCCTCATTTTTTTCCAAAATCAAAGCAGCATCACCCGCCACTTCCATCAAAGCCCCCTGACGTGAAATGATAACGGGTAACTCAAAAGAGAAAGCTTCCAATACGGGCAAACCAAAGCCTTCATTTGTGGAAGGGAAAACATAGCCCAAGGCATGCTGGAAATAAGACGCCAATTGATCCTGGCTTACATATCCCGTGAAATCAACTTTCTCAGTCAATCCCAGGGAGGAGACCAATTCAACCAAATGATCGTAATCATCTAAAGTTTCTCTAGGGCCTCTCTGTCCGACCAGCACCAATCGGAGGCTTTCATAACCTGACATTTTTGTAAGTTTATCAAATGCCTGAATTAATAAACCCAGGTTTTTCCTTTTTTCCAATACCCCGACATGAAGAAAATAGGCGGCTTGTGTAGTGGATTTCAAATCCGAGAGAGAGGAGCTTTCCGAAAGCCCAGAAGCCTGATAAACCACCTGAATTGAAATAGATTTAAAAGGTGTCAATTCTTGCAGCCGCGTTTTGGAAAACTGGGTTATTGTGATGATTTCCCCATTTTTTTGCAATCCTTTTTCTAAAAAATAGAGGTAATACTTCAACCAAAGACGTTGGTAATGTTCAGGAGTATCCCAAAAGCAGGTGTCATGAATGACGGAAATTTTTTTCCCTTTTGAGAAAACCGGGCTTAAAATGTCAGGACTGAAGACGATCGCTGCTTGGTGGTAATACGAAAGTATCGGCAATACCACCTGTTTTCTAAAGAAATAGAGCAGCTGATAAAGGATGTTTTTCCACTTGGCTGTTTTTCCTCGAAAAAACTGATTTTGCTTTACTTTCTGGTAATTGGGGCTGATGATATACTCAAAATCGCTGTTGTTTTTTTTGAGAATCTCATCGCACAGGGTAACTATATAGGTTTTGATTCCTGTTTGTGCCACATACAGGTAAAATACATCCACCACTACTTTTGGCCTATGCTTCTTCATTTTTGATTTTGGAGTATTCGTTCATGGCATAACCTACCATCCACCAAGTGATCCAATTTACATAGGCAAACAGCTCTGCGTTGGACGTGAAAAGGGGCAATAAGAGCCCTATTTTCACAGTTGCAGCTGTAAATGCAATTCGTGCCGTCATGACGTTTTCAGTTAGCCTGAAAACCCGTATAGACCGGCTTATGGAAAACCCTAAAAGAAGGACGTATAAAAACATCCCTAAAAATCCCAGCTGCACCCCATAGATTAGGAATTGGTTTTCCCCTCCAATCCGTGCTTCATCCGTGACACTACCGGAATTGCCACTTGTGGCCAATCCTACTCCTAAGGGATTTTGTATCATGGATTCCAAGGCAGTTATCCATTCCAACACATGGCCTACGCTTGAGGCATTTTGGAAGGTTAGGGTATCGATCACGAAATAATAGAAGTCTTCAGAGGCAAAAAATACGACGAAGATGACAAATGCTGCGACTAGGCCGAAACCAAATAGGATCAACCGATAAAGCTTAAAAATCACCGCAATAAAAAACAACATGATAAAAAAAGCTCCAAATGCAGACCTTGAACTCGAGAAAAACAGACTTCCCATGGAGCAAAGCATGACAAGAGTGTAGGGGAAACTTTCTTCTTTTTTGGATGTCAAAAACCAGATTAGCCCAGCCGCAAAACCTAAAAGCACGGAACTGGCCAACTCCAAAGGATCTGCAAAAAAAGAGGCTAGTCTCTTGGTCATGGCTTGGGTTTCGAATGTCCAGGATAGTCCAAAATTACCAGAGGGCTCCATATTGTATATGCCATAATTGAAAAGGGCATACCCTGTAAAGGTTTGTAAATGGGAACCGATAAATGCCTCAAAGAGATTGACCACGAATGCAGAAAACGCAATCACAAAAATAATCTGAAACAATCGTTTGGCTTCAAAATCCTCGAAATTGGTGTTTCTACCCACGAAATACACCAGGCCAGGAATGAGAATATTCTTGAAGTAAAGGGCTTTTTCCACAAAACTGGGCTCTCCTATGGGTAATAAAAGGAAGATAAATGCCAACCCAATAAATGCCAATAAGAGCCATTCCACTGTTTGGAAGCGAATGGGATACTCAAAAATCTTTCGTCTGTAGAGGACAAAAATCAGCACAGATCCGATGACTACCAAGTCCTTGGCCACCTGGAAGAAGGTGATTGGCAGTTTGGAATTTGTTGCCTGAAATAAAATACTTAAGAAGGTGGTATGAAAGGGGAGGTAGGCCGCCAAAAAAAACACCAGGTACTCCCACTTTCCTTTGAAGACCATGGCCTTCAGCGTGAAGTGCAGCAGCAGCGCATAACCCAAAAGTGTTACAATAAAAAGTGTTTGAGCGATCAATGCAGTTCAGGCTTTTGACAAATCAAGGTCACTGTAAACCTCACAGGGCACCTTCCCTTGATTTTTATTCCCCTGAATATATTCAATAAAAACGTACTTTGCTCAATGCCTATGATCCAGTCCGTCTTGATCCTGTTGTTTTTAAAGGTGCTGTATTTGAATTTTGGGATGGGAAGGACCGTTTCAAAATTGAAAAACCCAGTTTCGGTCAATGCTCCCACCATCTCATGGTAAGTGGACTCATTGAGATGGCCCCCTTGCGCTTGTATCCGTCCCGAGCTGGAATTGTCTATAATTCGAGTCACATCCATCGGTCCAAAAAGTCGATTTGGCATCACCAAGATGAATTTTCCCCCTGGGACCAAGCTCTCATAGACTGACCGAAGATGATCCATCAAATCCAAGGGCGAAAGGTGCTCGATGACATTGTCTGAAAAGGCCAGCTCAAATTTTTCTTCGGTTCTAAAATTGATGATTCCGGAGGAAATAAATTTGATACTCGGATGATTTTTGAGGGTTTCGGGAATAAAAACATCCACTCCCGTAAGCTTTTTATATGGGATCTTTTTTTGGATGTTCATTAGAAAATATCCCTCCCCACAACCAAAATCGATGATGGATTTTCCTTTTAGCTCTTTTTCAAATAGGGCCACCTGTGGATCTTTTGTGGCGATTCTTTCTTCAAGCGAACTATCTTTCTTTGCTGTTCTGCCATAAAATTGAAGGAGGTTGGAATAGAATTCATCGTATAAGACCTCTCTTTTTTTAGCATCTTCTTCTTGAACCAACAAGTTATGGTAATGATTTTCGAGCTTAAATGCCTCTTCGAGGACTTCGGGACTCAACCCACTTTCTTTGGAGTAAGCTTCAATATCTGGGAATAATTGGGTGTTGGGACTTTTCATGAAATGGGTTTCATTTGGAAAAAAGACCTTCATAATGTCCTTTCAAAATTGCATTTACTTTTTGGAACCTGCCATTTAATCCCAAATACAGAATGAAGGCTGCATTTTTTAGGGTTTGGTAAAACAAACTTAATACAAAGGTGAGTGGATTTGAATGGCTTCGGATTAAAAATAGGTGGTTTCTAGTCCGGTAATAGTGGAGGATTGGAGGAACCACACCTTCCTTAGTTTTGATTTTTTTGGACGATCCTCCTGCAACATGGTAAATTTTGGATTGGGGAAGGTAACGAAGTCTGAACCCAGATTTTTTGATTCGAAAGGACCACTCGACATCTTCATAGTAGGCAAAAAACCGTGGGTCCAACATTCCCGCCTGCCTGATTGTTGAAGAGCGAACAAGCATGGTACAACCTGTAATCCAGGGCGTATCCTTTTCCTTATCAAATTGCCCCTCGTCTGTTTTTCCTGTGCCGATGGACCAAGTCATTTCCAATCCCTTGAAATATCCTCCCCCTGCATTCCAGAGTTTATCCCGCTCCCCCTCCAACATGATTTTGGGTTGCACCGCGCCATAATCGGGGTTTTGTTCTAAAAAAGAAACCAATGGATCCAGAAAGTCAGGTTCTACAAGGGTGTCATTATTGAGTAAAAGCACCTGATCAAAAGAATGATCCAATGCCCATTGTATACCAAGGTTGTTGCCTCCTGTAAATCCAATGTTGTCAGGGCTGGTTAGTAACTCAATCTCAGGAAATTCGGATTTCAGTCTCTCTCCCGAACCGTCAACTGAGCCATTGTCTACCAAAATTAGTTTGAAATTGGCGTACTGCAGTTCTTTTAGAGATTCCAAGCAGGCCTTTGTTAGGGCATATCCATTCCAATTGACGATGATGATGGCTACCTTGGGAGTACTGTTGTGCACTGTGCTAACTTCTTCCAAATTTTCTCTGAATTGAGTCATCTCATCGTCTTTTTCAAGCTCCATTGGGTTTACTAGTTTTTAGAATAGCTAAAATCAATGGCCGGTTATACATCCAATTTAAAATACAGCAAATCAAAAAAACCACGATTTCGGTGGATAACATGGCATAACAAAGTCCAATCGCTCCATATTGGCAAGTAAGAAAGAGTGAATTGGAAATCATAAATAATCCCATCATCCAGGAAGATTTGAACATCAGGTTGTTTTGGCCATTGACAAGAAAAATGACCACATTTATGATATTGAGGCAAGCCAAAAAGGGGATAAATGCTAAAACCCGCAAATAGGAGATGGAATCTACAAATTCCCCTTTTGAAAATAATTGGATGATAACCGGTGCCAGCCCAAATACAGCCAAAGAAACAGTTAACCCTACGGCCAAAGCGACGAAACCAACCTGCTTTAGGTAGCGAATAAACGCACTCAAATCTTCTTTCAGCAGTTTTGAAGCATTGGGAAAAATAGAATGGATGACCATAGCAGGAAACATCCGAAGCACCATGGAGATTCTTTCTGCAAGACTGAACAGTCCCAAGGTAGTGGCGGAAGCAAAAAAACTCAATACAACCAATGCCCCATTGATAGAGAAATGGGTCACAATATTGGAGAGCAAAAGCAATCCTGTGTTTTTTAATAAGGTAAATAGTTGTAGGAATCGTGGTTTGTAAAACTTGATATCCAAGGTATAATGGATGTAAATCAGCAACAGGATATTGATGCCTAATCCTGATGCTCCCAGGATGAAGTTGACCCATTTGGACTGTTCCGGATCATGGATAAAAAGGACAATACCCAATAAATAAAGTAATTTGCTGAAGACGTTGGCGATGGAAATCAGCTTCATTTTTTCCATCCCTTGAAAAAACCAGAGCGGAAAGGTGGCTTCTGAAAAGAGCAGAAATACGGATAATACTAAAATGGTTTGGTATCCTTGGAAGAGATTCAGGCCGTAGGCTCCGATCAAGATGAGCACTGTGGAAACAACGGCAAGGAGGATTTTGGCTGAAAACACATTGGAAACCAACTGCGAAAGCGCTTCTTTATTGGATTGATTGAGGGCCACTTCTCGAGGAGCATTCAAATTGAACCCAAAGCCTACCAAAATATTGAATACAATAATTACGGAAAAAGATAAGTTGACCCATCCAAATTGTTCTGCCCCGATACTTTGAATCAGGAGGGGCATGGAAATGAGTGAAATCAAAATCGTTGAGGACTGAATCAATGCCAGAAAAAGAAAGTTCTGGAGAGATTTATTCCGGAAAAAATTCCCAAATGGGATCAACAGATTGTTTTTTTCAACCATGGAAGCTTGCGTTTAGACTTCCTGCAAGTGCTTTTGATAGATTCTTCTCAGATATAGAAAGCTAAGAGCTAAGAAACCGAAGATCATGGATCCATACACCATTCCCTTCACCAAACGAATTTCAGATCTTTTTAAGGGCAGCTTGGGGGAATCAATCAATTGAATTAATGGCGTATTGATGCGGTGGTTGATTTTAGCCATCTCCAGATTTTTCACAATTTCTTCAAAAACTGCAGCACTAGTTTGCACATCAACTTGTTTGCGGCGACCATTTACGGTTGCAGCACTCAGCAAAGGGTTGGCGTTTGGAATGCGGTCTTGTTCGGCAGCCAAGGTACCGAGACTTGCATCAAGAATTGCCCGAACTGAGTCTGCTTGAGCTTGTAGAATACGGAGGTTTTCTCCTGTTTTTTTGGTTTTTGTCTCCAAGTAAAAGGTGTTTACCTTGCTTACCAGCGTTTCGTTGAAAAGCTTCGCATAGCCTTCATCTTTGGAGGAAACAGTGACCTGAATAATACTCAATTTCCGATCCGGCTTGACTACTGCCAGTTGTTTTTCTCGAATGATTTTGGAGATTTCTTTGATTACTGAGTCTTGCTTGACCCCATGGTTCTCCTTGGAACTAGAAAAAGTTAGTGCAGTTAAATCGATTCTGGAGGCCCATTTGTTTTCCAACTCTTCGAATTCAATAAACCGATCGATCAATAAATGCTCTTTGTCAAAGGGACTCAAGAGTGTTTCTTCTAACATCCGGTCCGAGCGATATAGCTCCATGATGTTGTCCCCTTGAAAAAGGCCATTCGTGCCACCTATGCCACCCAAATTAACACCAAGAAGGCTTGCAATTCCTGACATTTGTCCAATTCCTCCCATTCCTTCTTCCTCCAAGACGAAGGAAGTTTCAGCATGAAAAACAGGGTCTTTTAGTTGAGAATATACAGCGCCCACCCCAGCTCCTAGGACGAAGGATAGCAGGAGCACTTTCCATTTGGAACTGAAAAAACGCAGCCAATTGATTAAGTTTTGTACCACCTCTTTGAAGGTGAATTGGGAGGCTGAAAAATGTGAGTTTCCGCTCATTGGGATTACTGTTGGTTGATTTGAGAGAGTACTAAGGCCAAGGTGGCCAGTCCAGTGGTGACTCCCACCAGCTCTCCTAAACGCAGTGGCGTTTTAGGACCTTTACTTGGAATGATTACTTCAGCTCCAGGTTCTACTAAAGGGTAGCTGCGAATTCCCAAAACTCCTTTGGTGCGTTTTACAGCCCCATTGGCATAGACCACGTAGGTTTGTTTTCGGTTTGCGCGTCTATCAAAACCACCGGCCCCATTGATGTAATACTGAAGGCTGCGGCCTTGCTCATGTCTCAAGGTAGTCGGATAGACTACATCTCCACGCATACGGACGGTTTGCAAGAGCTTGGGCACATTGAGAATATCCCCTTCCTCAAGGACTAAATCTTCCTCTGAACCCGGATTGGCAAGGATTTTTTCGAGGTTGATGGCCACCGCCTCCGTTTCTTTAATTTTTACTGCTACCCCTGGGGTTTCTGCGGCAATTTGATCCAAAGACTCTCGTTTGGCATTATTGGCTGTAGAATCTTTTTTCTCTACTTTTTCGGTTGGAAGGTCTCTGAAAAGGCGAATAAGGAGTTCTTCCTGTGCTTCAGGCTTAGTTGGATTGTCCTTTAGGAGAACGCGTAGAGCTTCCAAATTTTTCTGTCTCCGAACTTGCTCCGATTCGGTGTTGAAAAACTCTGTTTTACGAATCAAGGTAGCGCCTTTGGTGTAAGCAAATTGATTTACTCCTCCAGCCCTTTTGATTAAATCTGATATCCGATCTACACTAGTTTGAATCGCAAAAATTCCTGGAGAATTGACTTGCCCTTCTACTGACACAAGGCGCTGCATGGTAAAATTGGCGCGCTTTCGTACAATTACCTGATCGAAAGGCTCTAAGGAAATGGCATTCGGGTTGAATGATAAATCTGCATTGATGGAAGTGGTGATGATATCCGATAGCGTCCCGGAATCTGAATCTTCCAGCCTTCTTGCAATTTCAACATCACTTAGGTTGGC
>JBANGF010000267.1:0-3289 GCA_037975655.1 Bacteroidota bacterium
ATCCCTGAGGATGACGTGCGTAACCCAGCCACTATCGCGGATAACGTAGGGGACAACGTAGGTGACGTAGCCGGTATGGGTGCGGACCTCTTCGGATCTTACGTAGCCACTATCTTGGCGACCATGGTATTGGGTCGTGAAATCGTATCTGTAGACAATTTTGGAGGCATCGCACCAATCCTTTTGCCTATGGTATTGGCAGGCCTTGGAATTATTTTCTCCATCATGGGAATGGCCTTTGTAACGATCAAAGATGATAAGGGTGACGTACAGAAAGCCTTGAACATGGGTAATTGGTCTTCCATTGTGTTTACTGGTATCGCTTCGTTCTTTATCGTGAAGTACATGCTTCCTGAGACGCTTTCCATCCGTGGCTATGAATTTACAAACATGGACGTTTTCTATGCGATCATCTTAGGTCTCGTAGTGGGTACCTTGATGTCCATCATCACGGAATACTACACAGCCATGGGTAAGCGCCCAGTGCTTTCCATCATCAAGCAATCTGCTACAGGACACGCAACCAACATTATTGGTGGTCTTTCTGTAGGAATGGAGTCTACGGTTTTGCCAATTCTAGTTTTGGCAGGTGGTATTTATGGAGCTTATGAGTTTGCCGGTTTGTATGGTGTAGCAATCGCTGCAGCGGGTATGATGGCTACCACAGCCATGCAGTTGGCGATTGATGCCTTCGGACCGATTGCGGATAACGCAGGTGGTATTGCTGAGATGAGCCAATTACCTGAGGAAGTACGTGGCCGTACTGACATCTTGGATGCGGTAGGAAATACTACAGCAGCTACGGGTAAAGGATTTGCCATCGCTTCTGCAGCCTTGACTTCCTTGGCTTTGTTTGCAGCCTTCGTAGGGATTGCAGGCATTGATGCGATCGATATCTACAAAGCCGACGTATTGGCAGGTTTGTTTGTCGGGGGCATGATTCCATTTATTTTCTCCTCCCTAGCCATCGCTGCGGTAGGTAGAGCGGCTATGGATATGGTGAATGAGGTAAGAAGACAGTTCCGCGAGATTCCTGGTATCATGGAGTACAAGGCCAAGCCTGAGTACGAAAAGTGCGTGGAGATCTCTACCAAAGCTTCTATTCGTGAGATGATTGCTCCAGGAGCAATTGCCTTGATTTCTCCAATTATCGTAGGTTTTGCCTTCGGTCCAGAGGTGCTAGGTGGCATGCTGGCTGGGGTAACTGTTTCTGGGGTATTGATGGGTATGTTCCAGTCCAACGCCGGGGGTGCTTGGGATAACGCCAAGAAGTCCTTTGAAAAAGGAGTGGAAATAAACGGAGAGATTTTCTACAAGAAATCCGAGCCACACAAGGCTTCTGTAACGGGTGATACCGTAGGAGATCCATTCAAAGATACTTCTGGTCCTTCCATGAATATTTTGATCAAGTTGATGTCTATCGTAGCGCTGGTAATCGCGCCACATATCTCTGAAAAGCCACATGGAACTGCTGAAGCAGGCCTAATCAACAAAGAGGTGAAGAAGGAAATCAAGATGGTAGATGGCAAGGAAGTGGTAACCGAGACGGTGACCATTACCAAGCAATAATTAACGTAATCGCTGATATTATAAAAGGCTCTCCTTCTCAGGAGAGCCTTTTTTTGTGGGTTAGCCAGAAGTTCCAAGGTTGATTTTTGATGAAACTGATGTCAATTCAGTTTTTTAATCTGCTAGTCCGACTTCCGTTGAAAAGAATAATTTCTTTGCGTCTCCGCGCCTTTGCGTGAAAAAATTATTCTCGCAAAGCCGCATAAGCCGCAAAGGTCTCCATGGAGATAGTCTTAACAAATTCTTAAAACCCACAGAATTGCGGGAGGGGATTTGGGAAAAGAATCCCCTTTGAAAAAAGTAAAATCACATCACCTGCAATTCATGAATTCCTTTTAAAAAGGAATAGACCAAAATTACAGTTAGTCAAGGTTCTCGTTAAATGGATTTACTTTGCTTTTAATTTCAAGTAAGAGTTTATACCAATTTCCTTTCTTTCAATTGTATGCTCCAACTTTCAGCGCTCCACCATATCGCAATTATCTGCTCTGATTATGCCATTTCCAAAAAGTTCTATACCCAAGTCCTTGGATTCAAACCGATTAATGAGGTTTACCGAGCCGAAAGACATTCCTACAAATTGGATTTGGAACTCAAAGGAACCTACCTGATCGAGCTTTTTTCTTTTCCCAATCCTCCCAGTCGAGTTACTGCTCCGGAGGCCTGTGGACTTAGACATTTGGCTTTTGCTGTGGCGGATATTCAAAAGGAAGTCGAAACTTTGACTAACTTAGGAATTAAGGTAGAATCTATTCGGGTGGATGAACATACAGGGAAGAAATTCACCTTTTTTTCGGATCCGGATGAGCTGCCAATCGAACTTTATCAAATCTGACCATGGCTGAAAACAAGACCCAACCCACAGCTGCTTCCGTAGATGCATATTTGCTCTCCACCACTGCTCCCCAAATGAGAGAAGATGCGATGGCACTTAAAAAAATCATGGAAGAAGAGACTGGAGAGAAAGCCGTGATGTGGGGGGAGTCGATTGTAGGCTTTGGTACCTACAAGTACCACTATCCAAGCAGTAGAAAAGGAGAATTTCTGATTGCTGGCTTTTCTCCCAGAAAGGCCGCTATTTCTCTTTATTTAATGGCTTGTATGGAGGTAAAGTTCGAGCCCCTTTTTGCCCAACTTGGGCGCTATAAAACAGGTGCCTCTTGTGTTTACATCAAAAAGCTTTCGGATGTGAATGAAATAATCCTGCGTGAACTTATCAGAGAGTCCTTCTATTTTATGAAGGAAAAATATCCTTCTTGAAAAAAATCTAGTAGTATCTTCACCCCATGCGTTGGGCTATTGACTTCTCTATTCCTACTTCTCCTTTTCCAATGAGCCACAGCTCCAAGGTGCTGAGCATGGGTTCTTGCTTTGCCCAAACCATCGGAAGCAAGATGCAAGCGGCAAAATTTGATGTGCTGGTCAATCCTTTTGGAACGCTTTTTCATCCGCTTAACCTGGCCGATCTACTCAGCCAGGCCCTCGTTCAAGGGCAAATGGATCCATCAGGCGTTGTGGAACGTGAAGGGATTTTTGTGCATTATGCATCCCATTCTGACGTGAAAGGGGGGACTCAGACCGAATTGGGGGAAAATTACACCCGCCAAGTGCTCCGATTGAATCATGCCCTGAAAGAGGCAACACACCTAGTGCTCACCTTAGGTACCGCTTGGATTTACCAGCACAAGGAATTTGGTCGAGTTGCCAATTGCCACAAACA
>JBANGF010000290.1:0-3640 GCA_037975655.1 Bacteroidota bacterium
ATGCCCGCCTGCATCATCCATTGGGGCTAATGTATAGGCTCCCAAAATCGCTTGGGTAGGAGCTGGCGGATCAAAATTAACGCCATTAAAAGCTACCCCAACTGGGCCAGCATTAGGCCCTCCCCCACCAATGCTTACTGTACCATTTAATTTTATGGGTTTTACAGGAATGTAGTACGTTATAGTAATATTTGAAAAATAGGAAGGTTGGCATTCAACACAATAGTTCTGATATTGAGGGTCCACATTTGGTCTTGCAGCAGCTTGACAGGCTTCCTTGGAGTTAGTAATTTTAATGTTTCCATCACTTGTATAAAGTTTCCATTTGGCATCATTGTAAAATGTTGCCAAATTTTTAATAAAAGCACCATCAACATCGTATAAATTTCCTTTTTCAAACCATACTCCACCTTTACTAGAATCGTCATTGATTGTGCTTGGGCACCATGGTCCCACAGCATGGTCTGAAGGTTTTTTTGTTGTTGTTATTTTATAACAAGTAGCAATTGTTCCGTTTGAAAGCGTTTTTTCAACTTTTGTAATTGTTCCTACTAATCCATCGGAAAGAAACAAATTAGGGTCTACTTCAACCCTAACATCAGTCTCATTAGAAGGACTTATGTCCTCGGATGGTGAACAGGCAACAAGTAATAAACTGCAGAACAGTAGACTTCGCATGAGATTTGGCATGGCTTTTTTTCTATTTTACAATTAGATGATTGCGAGAAAAAAATCCTTCGAAAAAAAAAAATAAACCTGACCGAAGAATTGGGGATTTAGAATCATCTAAGAGTAATAACAACCATGGATATCCAAATTAAAAATCTGATTTCAGGAGATGAAGAGGCGTTCAAGTCTTTGGTCCTTACTTACCAAAAGCGTGTTTTTCATCACGCAATGCAGATTTTAAGAAATAAAGAAGAAGCAGAGGATGTGTGTCAAGAAACCTTTATCCAAGTATACCAATCCATCAAAAACTACAAAAGTCAATCCTCCTTAGGTACTTGGATTATTCGGATTACCATTAATAAATCATTAGAAAAACTAAGAAAAGAAAAAAGAAGATCTAGAGTTTATAGTTTTCTACCCTGGTGGATGCCTGACGAAGCAAAAAGCACAACAACCACCACTTTACATCCGGATATACTCTTAGAAAATGAAGAAAAGGCAATCGCACTTTACAAAGCCATAGATAGCTTAAGCCCTAACCAACGTGTGGCATTCACCTTAATTAAAATTGAGGAGATTTCATATGCGGAGGCAAGTGAGTTGATGAATCTAAGTATCAAAGCAATCGAATCCTTGGTCAGCCGTGCTAAAGAAACCATTAAAAAAAGATTGAAATGAAAGAAGACAAAAAGTTAGAAGAACATTTAAATGCCATTAGGGGATTAGGTTTATGGCGCCAAGAAAATGAAGTATCACCTAATCTTCTAGTCCACAGACAAGAAAGAGAAAAAGAAAAAATAATCCACTGGATGGTAGCAGCTAGTTTGACTGCCCTACTTTTTTCAGGATTTTTTGTTGCAATTCATCTTATTAAAGAACAGAAAATTGCTAAGCAACAATTCGAACAAATCGCAATCCTATATACCGTACCTAATCTAACTTATTAATGCATGATGACACCAATAAAAAAATGGTGGCCAGGAATAGCTGGCCTGCTGCTTGTTCTAAACCTTGGTACCCTGGTATGGGTTAGCCTGAATCAATTCAGAAAACCTAGAGGATTGGATGGGCCGCAGCTTAAAGAAATCATAGTTAAAGAATTGGCATTTGATGAAAATCAAAGAGAACTGTATTACGAATTGGTCAAAGAGCACCAAGAACAATCTTCTCAGATTAGGAGCCAAATAGCAGCGGCAAAAATGGATTACTACCAATTTGATCAGCCAAATCCTAGTGCCATAAATATCCTAAAAGTAGCCTATGGTAGGCTAGATTCTTTGAATTACGCTCATTTTAGCCAAATTCGAAAAATTTGCCGACAGGAACAGATGGAGGATTTTGACGAATTTCTATTAAAACTATTGAAAACTTCAAACTTCGGGTTTGTTGGACCTAAATCTGATCCCTAAGCAAACCTTCATCCTCCTAAACAAAAGAAAGAGCCTGAAGACTAGGTTGTCTGATTATATTTTTATTAGGCAACTTCTTCAATTTTCTCCCAACTCCTTTTGAATGTGTAAAGTAAACCTAGCGCTCTAATTCAAAAAAACAACTACACTAAACTGTTGCAAAAAAATGGAATTACTTCGACTGCACGTTGGTCAATCCAGGTTTTTGAACCGTGATTTGGCCAGCCCAAATGCACATGGTTTTGCTATTCTGCAGCATGGCAGGCTTACCCCCTATTTTTAGTTTTTTAGCCACTGGTGCCCAGGGCATAACAGGCAGCGGAATGCAATGACTAGGAACAAAAACGGGTACAGGACCAATCATCTTCCAGTTCATGAAATTAAGCGGGGATAGGCAATTCCCCAACGCTGGGATATTCAACATGGGAATAATATCCAAGTGACCTGCTATCGACTTTACCTTGGCATTCATGACTCTAGCAATAGGAAGCACCATCATATTTTTAGGGCCAGCACCAAAGGAGCATTTCAATTTGGCCCCCATACATACACATTTTGGCATACCTAAGTTTAATTAATACGTTGAGAAAAATCGTGAATTTGACAAATTAAAACCCCTCAGCCGATGACGTATGGGAGTCCTGATTTTTTGAATTGCAAAGAATCAAGACATTCAATTGTCGATACAAAAAATCATTTAGCATCATTCAACCCCAAACCCAAACCAAATAGGACCTCTACCAATGCCCGATGAACCAGCAGTACTCCCTTCTGCCAAAAAGGTCGATCATTCCATTTTTGTTCGGGGTAAAAGGGTCAAATGCCAAGGCAATCCCTAAGGAAGAAGCGGCAGTAAGGTAGTCTCCCAAAAAACTTGATCGCCTCCCAAAGCAATAAAGCCAAGGTAGATAAAATTATTAAATGGTGTTTTCATTCGTTTTTTATAGAAAATTAGCTTAGTGGCCTCACTGTTTTCAATACCTTACCTTTAAAAACAACGAACCCCTTTTTGAGGGGTTTTTTGTTCACTAAATCGGTTACTTATCCTTGGGCTTGTCCCGCTGCATCTCCACCATATCTACAGGAGGTGGAACAGTATCACCCAACAGGTGCGCCACAAAATAATCTCCCATCTTCCAGAAGAAGTATTCGGTCATGTCTCCATATCCATGCCGCTGACCTGGAAGTAAAACAAATTCGAAGCGCTTTCCAGCCTTAATCAAGGCATTAGCCATTCGGATCGTACCAGCAGGATGTACGTTGTTATCTACATCCCCCGTACTGAGCATCAGATGTCCTTTTAAGTTTTTAGCCAGATCTGGATTTTTCTCAATCTGATACACAAAGGTGGTGTCACCAGATGGTAAGATTCGCTCCTGCACCCCGTGGTGCTTCTCCGACCACCAACGATTGTAAATGTTATTCTCGTGATTTCCGGCCGAAGATACCGCTACTTTAAATACCTCCGGATAGACCAGCATCGCTGCAGTAGACATAAATCCTCCACCAGAATGTCCATGGATTCCCACCTTGTGACGATCGATAAAGGAATGCCGGTCTGC
>JBANGF010000308.1:0-16947 GCA_037975655.1 Bacteroidota bacterium
TTCGTCCAAATTGAGGCGTTTTTGAATTTTGGGGTAATGCTTTTTGGTGAATTCCTCAAAGCAATCCTGAATAATTGCCAAGGCATGCTGGACAGTGGGATCATCTGGGTGCTCTTTACGCTCCAGTTGGATGATTAAGCATTCTTGCAGGTTTCGAGCAGCAATTCCAGCCGGGTCGAAGGTTTGGATTTTGCGCAGAATTTCTTCTAGCTCATCGCTGTCTGTTTCCACATTTTGGGAAAAAGCCAGGTCATTAATAATCGAGTTCAGTTCACGACGGATATACCCATCATTCTCAATGCTCCCAATCAACTGCTCTCCAATGAGTCGCTGACGCTCATCCAGTTTCAAAAAATTCAGTTGTGTGATCAGTTGTTCGTGCAACGAACTTGGGGCAGAAAACGGAATCTCTCGATCCTCTTCGTCAGGATTGTAGTTGCCATCGCCTTGCATCTTGTAGCCACCATAGTCGTCGTCCAAATAGTCGTCTACATTGACCTCGCCGGAGTCACCTTCATACTCATCTCCATAACCTTCGTCAAAATCCTCATCCCCTGAAGTTTCGCCTTCCTCTTCTTTTCCTTCTTCCAAAGCGGGATTGATTTCAAGCTCCTCTTCGATTCGAGCATCTAGCTCTGCGGTAGGCACTTGCAGCAGCTTGATAAACTGAATCTGCTGCGGGGAAAGTTTTTGAGAGAGTGACTGAGAAAGGGTTAACTTTTGCATTGAAATGATTCAAACCACTTATTTGCGAAAAAAGAGCGGGCTTCCAAAGAAAACAACGCACTCAAATTTAGGAAAAAGCGTCAATTTTTTGATAAAAAGGTGATTTAATCGTTTTTTTGCATTCCACTAAAATTAAAGAGGAAGCAACTGCCTTCCTCTACCCAAACGCAAATGGCATTTAACAAACGGGTCAAAATCAAGACCATCCTGGAACAAGACCTGATCGGACAAGAGATCACCCTCATGGGCTGGGTACGCACCAAGCGAAGCAACAAGAATGTTTCCTTCATTGCGCTCAATGACGGCTCCATCATTACCAATTACCAGGTAGTGGCCGATCCGAATGTCATTGCTGAAGAAATCCTCAAAAAGTGCAGCACCGGCGCCTGTTTGAAAATCACAGGAAAGGTGGAAGCCTCTCAAGGTGCTGGACAGCAGTCGGAATTGATCGCTAGCAAAATCGAGGTTTTGGGCGAATCGGATCCGGAAAAGTATCCACTTCAACCTAAAAAGCACTCCCTGGAATTTCTCCGTGAGATTGCCCACCTCCGCATGCGAACCAACACCTTTGGTGCCATATTCCGTGTACGCCATGCGCTAGCTTATGCGGTACATACCTATTTCAATACCAAAGGCTTTTTCTACATCCACACGCCGATCATCACAGCATCCGATGCGGAAGGTGCCGGGGAAACTTTCAAGGTCACTACACTAGACCTACTCCACCCTCCCAAAACAGAGGATGGAAAAATCGACTTTAGCCAAGATTTTTTTGAGCGTGAAACCAACCTGACTGTTTCCGGCCAACTGGAGGGGGAATTAGCTGCCATGGCTTTGGCTGAGATTTACACCTTCGGGCCAACTTTCCGAGCGGAAAATTCGAACACCACACGCCACTTGGCAGAGTTCTGGATGATTGAACCTGAAATGGCCTTCTACGATGCCGAAGACAACCAAAACCTCGCAGAAGACTTCCTCAAGTACATCATCCGTTACGCCTTGCAGCATTGTGCCGAAGACCTAGCCTTTTTGGATCAACGTGCTGCGGAAGAGGAGCAAAGCAAGCCTACCGAGCAACGTGCAGAATTAGGACTTCTGGAGAAATTAAAGTTTGTGGTAGAAAACGACTTTGTGCGCCTTACCTATACCGAGGCAATCGATATCCTGCGCAATTCCAACCACAACAAAAAGAAGAAATTCTCCTACCTCATTGAAGAATGGGGTACAGACTTGCAATCCGAACACGAGCGTTACTTGGTGGAAAAGCATTTCAAAAAACCAGTGATCCTTACCGACTACCCGAAAGGCATCAAGGCCTTTTACATGCGTCAAAATGAGGACGGGAAAACGGTAGCCGCCATGGACATTTTGTTTCCAGGCATTGGAGAAATCGTAGGTGGATCTCAGCGGGAAGAGCGGTTAGATAAGCTCACCCAACGCATGGAAGAAATGCATATTCCGACCGAAGAGCTGAGTTGGTACCTTGACACCCGAAGATTTGGTGCCACTCCACATGCAGGCTTTGGGCTTGGATTTGAACGAATGGTACAGTTCGTCACAGGCATGGGCAACATCCGGGATGTCATCGCCTTCCCAAGAACCCCAGGAAACGCAGAGTTTTAAGCGAAACCTAGCAAGGAAAACGCCTCCAAAAATCTCGATTTTTGGAGGCGTTTTTTTTAGCTGACTACTTTAATTCGCCAAGCCAAGGGAATGCAAATTAGACTGAAGAAAATAGCTAGATAGCCCACATAATTGAAATTAGTCAATTGACCCAATTCGTTTTCCCCAATCATAAAACCCGCTGCAAGGGAAGCCAAGCCAGCTGCCAACTGCTGAACAGCAGAATTGAAACTCAAAAAGCTACCTCGATTTTCGGGCTGAGCGGTGCCAGTCACCAACGCCGCCGCAGGCACATAACGCCCATTGGAGGTCACAAAAAAGAAGGTGGTCACCACTAGCACCAAGGCTACGGGAGTGATTCCTAAGTGAGTAATGATGCCAATAGGAATTAAATTGAGCAGCATGAAAATCGTAAAGATTTGCAGCTTCCCATACTTGTCCGCTAGCTTGCCTACCCAAGGGGAAGTAAACATGGTGAATGCCCCTCCGGCCATGTAAACATAGGTAAGCTGCAATTCCGTAAAGCCCACATTGGCCACATTGTAAGGACTAAGAAAAGGGATGATCATAAACTGCCCCAGCATCATCATGATGGAAAGGCTAATCGCGCGCATTTGATTGGGATTACTGGTCACTCGACTGACCACAGTAAAGGGATGTGGACGCTTACTCCCCGCGCTGAGATGTCCTGTGATGGAGGGAATAAACTTGGCAATCATGCCTAAGCTCACAATGGATAAGGCCGATAAAATGTAGAAAGGCGTATGCCAATCGGATAAGCTCGCCAAAAAGAGTCCCAAGGGCACTCCCATAACAGACGCAAAAGAAAAGGCAGACATCACTAATCCCATGGCTCTACCCCGACGCTCATCTGGCACTACATCACCAATAATGGCCAAAATTAATGCCGAAGTAAGGCCTCCAAAAATCCCAGACACCACACGAGCAAGGAGCAAAATCGGATAATTCGGGGATAGCGCACAGCCCAAGGTTCCTACAGTAAAGCCTACAAATACCCAAATTAGGATTCGTTTTCGGTCAAAGCGATCCAAGAAAAAGGCTCCAAAGAAACTGGACGCTCCAGCGCTGAAAGTATAGGAAGAGACCAAAAAACCAAACTCACTGGGACTGATTTCAAACAAGCGCATCAGTTGCGGGCCTAGCGGCATCAACATCATGAAGTCCACGATGTGAATAAAGTTGATGGCGGCTAAGGTCCAGAGTAAGGCTTTCTCTTGTTTCATGAAAAATTAAAAATAGAAATAGGGTAGAAATACGATGGGAATAGAAATGAAATAAAGTGGAAATACGATTGAAATAAAGTAGAAATAACTGGACTGAAACTAGTCCAATCCGATGCGACGGTAGGTTTCAGGAATGGCTTCGATCAGATCGTGCGCCATTGTACCACGCAGGTATTTTTCTCCCGCGAGCTCTCCTGCCATTCCATGATGAAACACCCCACAAAGGACCGCATTTTCTGGGGAATAACCTTGCCCCAAGAAAGAAGTTAGGATTCCAGTCAAGGCATCGCCCATGCCTGCCGTGGCCATGTATTTACAACCGCTCGAGTTGAAAACTTGACGACCATCTGCAAGGCAACACAGGGAATTGGCTCCTTTAAGTACAAGATTTACCCCATAGGTGAGGCAACAGGCTTTTGTCTTCGCCATGCGCTCCAGATGATTCTGAGCAGGCCCAAACAAGCGATCAAACTCTTTCAAGTGTGGGGTTAGAATACTTCCTTTGGGAATCAGAGCCCAAATACTCGGATCTTTTGCCAAGCAATTCAGTGCATCCGCATCCAATACGACAGGCTTTTGAACTGTGGCAAGTAGCCTCTTCAGCAACTCTCCTTGGTCCACGCCTAAGCCAGGTCCCATTCCAATCGCATCGTAACCGGAAAAATCCTGATCCTTATCAAAAATACACATGGCTTCTGGTATCGTAGAAAGGGCACCACGCTCCTCCTCAGGAATCAAGCAAGTCACCAATCCAGATCCCGTACGAAAGGCTGCTCTAGCAGCTAAAATCGCAGCACCCATTTTTCCTTTGCTTCCTGCTAGGAGGAGTATTTTTCCAAAGTCTCCCTTGTGCGCAAAACGGTGAAACCTGCGATGAAGTGGCAGAAGGTCCTGCTCTTCCAAGAAAAAGATTGTACCTGAGAATTCGGAGAATTCCTCTTTTTCAAAACCTATATCAAGCACCACCAGTTCACCGGTATATTTCGCATGCTCTGGAAGTAGTAGAGACAACTTTGGGAAACCTAGGGTGACCGTCATGTCCGCTTTTACCGCTACACCAGACAGCATCGAATCAGCCGGCAACCCACTGGGAAGATCTAGGGAAATAACTGTTCCTTGAAAAGAATTGATTGCCTTGATCCGCTCCTTCGCTTCTTCCCGAAGGGGCCCTGTACAGCCCACACCCAAATAGGCATCGATCAAAATCCCTCCTTTTGGCAAGGAGGAAGAATCAAGCGAATAGCTTTTAATTTGAGAAGGGAGAAGGGATAAGTTTTGAGCGCAGTCTGGAGACAACTTGGCCTCAGAAGAAAAGCAGAAAGCTATTTCGACAGCGTATCCCAAGGAGAATAGAAGGCGAGCGATGGCCATCCCATCCCCTCCATTGTTGCCAGCACCTGCACAGATTAGGATACGCTCCTTGGAAGAGTAGTCCTGACGTTGAAACCAATTCACAAACCGTTGGGCTACCAACTCCATAAACGCATGATTGGCAAACCCCTTTCTGATCAGATGGATTTGATCTAGTTTGGCTATGTCCGAAGCTGAAAGAATCTTTTGCATTCCCTATGCAATTTCAGGAATCGGTACCTTCTTTGATAGTGTCAATCTGGCTAGAAAAAAGACTCCAATCACAAAAAAGACGACCATGAATAAAGCTGAGTTCCTCATGCTTCCAGTTTCCTGTTCAATAAATCCATAGCTGGCAGTTCCCAAGACCACTGCTACTTTTTCTGTAAGGTCAAAAAAGCTAAAAAAGGAAGCATGATCTGTAGTGGTAGTAGGAATTAGTTTAGCATAGGTAGACCGAGAGAGAGACTGAATTCCGCCCATCACCATGCCTACCACAAAAGCTAAGGAATAAAACTGGTACACGGAATGCACGAAATATGCGGCCACACAAATCCCCATCCAAATACACACCATGATAACCAAACTATTTTTATTACCAATCCGCTTGGAGATTAAAGCAAAAAGGTAGCTACCTCCTATAGCCACTAACTGAATGATTAACACGGTAAGAATCAATTGCTGTGCTGGCATTTCCAATTCCTTCTCTCCAAAAGATGCAGCCAAGTACATCACGGTTTGCACTCCCATGGAATAAAAGAAAAAAGAAGCGAGAAATCGGTTGGCCACCGGCATGGAACGAAGTTCTCGAAAGACGAGTGACACTTCCCGATATCCCTTCCAGAAGTAATCCGAAGAAATGGATTTTTTATAAGGATTGTTGGGAAGAATTCGGAAAGGTATCTGGGAAAAACCGATCCACCAAAGGCCCGTTACAAGGAAAGAAAAACGTGGAGCAAAACTTCCTGTAGGCATTCCGAAAAATTCGGGAAATTGAATGGTCACCAAATTAAATATCAATAGAATCACACTTCCAATGTAACCCAAGGCAAAGCCTTTGGCACTGAGCATATCGAATTCTCCTTCACTGGCAATTTCAGGCAAATACGAGTTGTAAAACACGATACTTCCTGAAAACCCAATACTTGCAAGTACACTACAAATTATTCCAAATTCAAGATTCTCTCCCGTGAAAAAAAATAGGGAAATACAAGACAAAGAACCTAGGTAAACAAAGAACTTCATGAAGTTTAATTTATTACCAGAAGCATCCGCTATACCGGAAAGTAAGGGAGCTAGCAAAGCAATCACCAGAAAAGAAAACGAAATAGAATAAGAATACAAGACTGTATTTACAACCTCCCATCCAAAAAAAGAGACCTTATCGGAGCCATCAACACCTTGAGTAACAGCATTGTAATACACAGGAAAGATGGCAGAGGTAATGACTAGGCTATAGACGGAATTTGCCCAATCGTACATGGCCCAAGCACGTTGAACTTTCTTGTTGGAGGTAGGCTGTGGTTTCATAAGAATTAGAATAAAAAAAGCCATTCGCAAAACGAATGGCTTTCAATATACGGATAATCTCGAAAATTAATCTTCGTAAATCTTTCCAGTAGAAGCATACAAAACTTTTCGTGCATCGGCATTTCTAAGTTCGGTTTGAACATCTGATATTGGACCCATTTTCACATCCTTATCCACTTTCATGGAGATGGTAATGGAACCTCGATCAGCTTCTGCAAGCTTATCACGTTCTTGGTTTACCCACTGCACAATTTCAGGAGTACTGATCAAGACGTCATTGGCCTGTACGCGAGGTTCAGAACCGTAAAGACCCGTGTTTTTTGGCTTACCAATAAACACATAAGAAATCAACGTTTTGTTCTGAAGCTTTTGCAACTGAGTAGATTGCGGAATTTTTTGCTCTACGAGAATATCTTGTTCTCTCAACACGGTAGTCACCATGAAGAAGAACAACAGCATGAAGATGATATCTGGAAGAGCGGAGGTATTGATTTGCTCCTGACCTTTTCTTTCTTTCTTAAACTTCGCCATATCAATTTCCTCCTATTTTATCAGGTTCTGCAATAGAAATCGCCATTGGAATACCTTCCTTGCCCTTGTCTTGAAGTGCTTTGGAAGCTTCATCATCTCCAGTAAGTGCGCGGTATTCGTCTGCTGTGATACCTACTCTCTCGGCATATATGTCGAAGTAAGCTTTTTTAGCATTATCAAAAACTTCCAAGAATACCGCATAGCTAGTACCTCTGTTAGTTTTGATTGAAATTACTGCTTCTCCTGGATCATCTGAAGAATCTGGTCTTCGTTGAGCTTGACTTTGCAAGGAGGCAGGAAGAGAGTTGAACAAAGCAACACCTTCTTCATCCGGAGCACCAAAGTTCAAGATAAACTCCTTGAACTCTTTGTCAAGACCTTCTGCTTTCCTTCTGTACTCACCTTCCACCAACAAATCGTTGTTGGCATTGATCAAGACGTTGAAAATATTTCTTTCGTTTTTCTTGATGTCTGGTGGGGGTACGTTAGGATCCTGCTTTGGAGGAAGGAAATTTAGAATCCCCTTATCCGAAGCAATGGTCGTGGTCACGAGGAAGAAAATCAATAGTAGGAAGGCGATGTCAGCCATCGATCCTGCATTGATTTCATTACTCATTCTATTTTTACTTCTTGCCATTTTATTTAACAGCTTTGGTAAGTTCAGTTACTAAAATGGAAACAATGGTAATAATTGACAAAACATAAGTCATTACCAACATTCCACCAATTAGTTGAGACATGCCTGGTGTCAAGTTGAACGGCTCTCCCTCAAATTTTGGCAATACTTCATTTCCAGAAAGGAAGTAGCAAATAAAGAAGAGCGCCGCAAGGCCTAAAACACCTAGTCCAGACTTCATCAAACTTTTCGGATCATCCAAGGATTTGATCAAAGGCATTACAATGGACAGGATGGTACCCACTACCGCTAAAAGGTAGGTGGCATAAAGCATTATATCGTAAGCATCCATATTTTCTGTGGTTTAAAACTTAATTAATTGAGCAAGTCGATTGACTGGGAAATATTACTTTCCAGTCAATTTGTGCTTAACCAAGATATCAACCAAAGAGATGGAAGCATCTTCCATGTCGTTTACCAAGGAATCAATTTTTGAAACAAGGTAGTTGTAGAACAATTGAAGGATCATCGCAGCGATCAAACCAGCAACTGTGGTCAAAAGTGCAATCTTAATACCACCTGCTACGATAGATGGAGAGATATCACCAGCTGCTTCGATAGTATCGAATGCGAAGATCATACCAACTACTGTACCGAAGAAGCCCAACATTGGAGCAAGAGCGATAAATAGAGATACCCAGATCAAGCCTTTTTCTAAACGACCCATTTCTACGGAACCATAAGAAACAATTGACTTCTCAACCATGTCAATGCCTTCAGCATAACGCATCAAACCTTGAGTGAAAATAGAGGCAACTGGACCTTTTGTGTTTCTTGTTACTTCTTTAGCAGCTTCAACACCGCCAGAAGCAAGAGCTTCTTCCACCTTCAACAACAATTTCTTAGTGTTGGTAGTAGCAAGGTTAAGTGTAATGATACGCTCCAATGCAATAGCCAAGCCTAAGATCAAGCAAAGCAATACTGGAGTCATGTACAAGGGATCACCCTCAATAAATTTCTCTTTTACAATTTGGTGAAAACTTTGCTCCTCAGCGACGATTTCGTCGTCAACTACGGTTGGAGAATCAGCGGCTTCAGTAGCGGCTGGAGTTGCTTCAGTAGCAGCAGCAGAATCTGCAGGTGCATCTTGAGCGTTAGCGAAAGCAGGAACAAATAGGATACCTGCAAGCATGAACAAAGCGATGAACTTTCTCATAGTTTTTTTTTTAATTGACTTTGATTAAGGTTAAATGGTTTCCAGATTAAATCGAGTTTTAAAGTTATCATTTTTTAATTTCAAAAAACAAGTAGCTGTTTTAACTTTTTTTAGTGAACAGGTCATTTAAACTAAAATAGAGGCAATTTTTACACGAATGGAAACATCCGAAAAGGCTTCCAAACGAAAGAAAATTTTCTTTGGCCCTTGTTTTCTGAATTTGAATATTTATTAATTGATTGATTATCAATGGGTATTCGGTTTTCAAGAAAAACTTCATGCGAACAAGACTTTTTTTCTCGAAAAAATGGATTCGCTTGAGATTTTTTCTCGCGTAGATCCTGAATGGCTTAACTGCCTTCTTGGTCAAGGAGATACACCAGTGCAGCCATGCCCGCTGCTCCCAATTCCAGCTCCCGCTTATCCACTGCTTCAAAGACATCTGCCTCCGTGTGGTGGTAAATAAAGTACTTCTGGGAATCTGGAAGCAACCCAATTAAGAGGGTTCCCTGATCCCGAAGTGGACCAATGTCTGCCCCTCCACCTGCTTTTTGAAGACTCCATAACTGGTAGGGGCGCAACAACTCCGCCCAGGAGGCTATCTTGGCTCGCTGTGCTTCTGTACCCGTAGAAGAAAACCCGATAGGTAAAAATCCACCTGAATCGGACTCAATCGCTGCAATATGTTTTTCTCCTAGTTCTTTAGCCACACGTGCATATTCCTGACCGCCACGCAAGCCATTCTCTTCGTTCATCCACATCACCGCTCGTAAGGTACGCTTGGGTTTCCATCCCAACTGCTTGTACAGACGAAGTACCTCAATCCCCTGCATGCAACCTGCACCATCGTCATGTGCCCCTTCTCCTACATCCCAAGAGTCTAAGTGACCGCCTACCGCAATGATTTCTTCAGGTTTTTCGGTACCACGAAGTTCACCAATCACATTGTAAGAGAGCTTTTCAGTTTTCATCTCCCCATGGGACTCCAAATAAACTTGCAAATCGGATTGATCTGCAAGTAGGCTGCTGAGCAGCTCGGCATCTTGAGTACTGATCGCCAAAGCCGGTATCGCAGGCACATTGGGTGCATAGCGTTGGTTGCCGGTATGTGCATAATCATCGACCCGATTGTTCATCGAACGCACAAGGACACCAATAGCTCCTAATTTGGAGGCCTCGGCAGCTCCCGAACTTCGCTGGCCAACAGCCCCTGAATACGCCTCAAAAGCGTCCACCTTGGTAGGATCCATCGGCCCATTGAAAAAAACAATCTTCCCCTTTACTTGAGTACCCATGCCTTGCAGTGCAGCCAAACTCTTGACTTCTACCACTTGTCCCAAAAGACCATTGGGCCCAGTACCCTGCGTATTTCCCAGGGCCAATGAGGTCAGTTCTACTGATCCATGCTTTTTTGAATTCACGACACGGACTACATCTTTACCACCACGCTCCCAATGAGGTACCATCACGGGTTGCAGGTACACCGTGTCAAACCCATAACTTTCCATCAATTGCTTGCTCCATTCAACTGCAGCGGCTGCGCCTGGTGACCCAGAAAGCCGATTGCCAATTTCCTTGCAGAGGTAACGAAGATTCTCATAGGTTTGGCCGGAGGAAAGTTCCATCTCGTAAATTTTCTTCAATTGGGCTTCATGAAATTGCCCATAGGTGAGTGTGGGAAGAAAGAGGATAATCCAAAGTATTTTTTTCATCGTGAGATTTATTTTTTCCTTAAGGTAAAAAATGAAGCCCAAAAAGAGTCAACTTTTTTACCATTTGAATATCTGCCTTGTTTCGAATCGCTGATTTTTATTTAAAACACTTTTTTGTGAACTTCGTTAAACCAAAAGCCTCTTAGCAGAATCTAAAGGAGGTCAACCTATTTTCAATCCTTTTAACCAATTCTTATGAAACTAATTACCACACTAGTCTTAGGGCTTAGCACCCTATTTGCAGCAGCCGAATTTGTTGCTCCTGCCACCGTAAGCAAATCTGAAAGCCAAGTTCGCTGGGAAGCTTCCAAAGTGACTGGCACCCACTGGGGATATGTGCCCTTGAAAAATGCCACACTAGATTACAGTGGAGGAAAAATTAAAGGTGGATCTTTTGACATGGACATGGTTAACTTGACTGTGGAAGACTTGACGGATGCAAAATCCAAAGGAAACCTAACGGGTCACCTGAAGTCAGATGACTTTTTCTCCGTAGAAAAATTCAATACCTCCACCTTCAAAATCACCGAAGCCAAATCCAGCAATGGAACAGACTACACCATCACTGGTAACCTCACCATCAAAGGAATTACCCAGAAAATCTCTTTTCCTGCCAAGGTAGCTGTAGCTGGAAAAAAAGTAACCGCAACTGGGCAAATTAAGTTTGATCGTACCAAGTTTGACATCAAATACCGTTCAGGAAGCTACTTCGAAGACCTTGCAGACAAAATGATCTACGACGAGGTAAAGTTGGATGTGAAATTGGTAGCCGCTATCTAAATTTAGAAAGTGCTAAACATGCAAATGCCCCCAATAGTAATTGGGGGCATTTTTTTTTGATTTTTGAAGCTACACTTAGAAAGGATTAAATCAAAGGTCGTATTTAAAAGTGAGCAGCGCATAGCGAGGCTGCACCAAATAGGAATACGTACTGACCAAACTTTCGCTAAAGCTATCCCTACGGATGGCTCGGGTATCAGCGATATTCCACACAGACAGTTTCAATTCCCAAGGACTTTTTTCTTTTTGATAACTTAAAAATGCATTCAAGAAGTCAAAATCACTTCGGGTACCCATCGCCTGATTCAGATAGGCCGAATAGGTATAATCTGCCACCAATTTCAAGCCCTTCACCAAATCTAAGTCTACTTCCAGCTTAGGGCTATGTGTGGTAAACGTATTGTCGATTCTTCCTGACAGGTATTGGTTTGCAGTGAAGGAATAGCCAATCTTAGCTTCCAAAACCTTGAAGAAGGTACTGGTGAACTTGGTGTCGTAGGTTTGGGAAAACTGCTCATTCTGGGTCAGCTGATCATCCAAAAACAAATTGGTCTGAAAGGCATTCCAATTTCCACCGATCTCAAACTTCATCTTGTTGAAAGATTTGTCTACCCGAACGTCTCCATTCAAGGTCTTATTGACTGGCTCCACGTTCAGCACTGAAAACAAGCGGTTGATTCCGATGAAGTCGGTGGTCGTCACCAGGTCATTTCGTTTGCGCTGGTAGTTGGCATTTCCAAAGACCATCAAGCCAGAAAACATGTCAAAATGCGTGTAGGAAAGGTTATGGGTGTTGAAAAGACCATTATCTAGGGCCCGATTTCCACGAAACAATGCATTGTAATCCTGCAAGAGTAAGCCTTGAGCCAGCTTCTGACTATCCATAAAGTTGGCCTCTGTACTCCAGCGGTAAGTCAGGGAGCGATTGGAGGTGATATTCCACTTCGCATACATCGCGGGTAACACCAACAGACGGTCCTGCTCCAACCTCTCTCCCAATTGAGCATCAGTCCAATGGTAGCGGTGAAGGTTGGCGGATGGGCTAAGTACCCAATCCTTCCATTTGGTCTTCCAACTCATTCCAAGGTAGATGTCTTGGAAATCAAACTCGTTGTCATTCCCAAAGGCATCAAAACGCTGGCTAGAACCCACCTGGCTCAGTGTACTCTCAAAATCCTGATTGAGTTGCTGCATTCCAATAGACCAGTTGAGGTGATTGGTAGGATTTAGAATGTAATAGTAGTTGAATACCCCTTCCAAGGTACCGGTATGCAGTTCTTGGTTCTGAAGGAGCCGATAGCTAGCTGCATTAGGAATCACATACAATCCTACGAGTGGCTTAACGGAAGAGGTAAGATCCAGAAATGGATCTGAAAACTTTTTCTCCCAGTTCATCTCCATGCTGAATACCTGATCCTCGTTAGGTGCGTGGTACCACTCCAGCTTTTGCTGCAGGGCATAGGGATTGCGTGAGGACATCGTGTTAATATTTTGGGTAAAATTCCCAAAACTAGAATTGAGCAGGTTCCCATTCTGAATCTCAGAAAGCTTGCCAAAAAAGCTATATTTTAGATAGGTCTCTTCTTTCGGAGTGTAGGTGATGGCATACTTGGCTAAACCAGACTTATTCTCTACCGCAGCCGAAGACAAGAGTTCTTCCTTGTTGTTTTGTCCGGTGTTGAGGTAGGTCCGCAGAGATGAACTTCCCAATCCATTGCTTGACGTAGACCCGATAACAAAGCCCGTGTGCCTCCACTTGGAAGATGGGGAATAGTTCAAGTTGAAGGCCGCTAAGTTGGTTTCAAGTGAATTGGCATTGGAGCGGGTAGCCATTGGAATTCCCAAATCCTCCCCATTGACCTGTACGCGGGATCCAGCCCGAGTAGCAAGACCTCCCATGCCTCCCGAAAATCGGAAATAATCCTGCAAGGTAAAGGGCTGCTCCCCTACATTATTCGTGCCGCCAATAAAGTTAACATTTAGTTTGGGCGCATAGTAAAAGGTGTTGGCATGAGCCAAATACCGTTTCTGAGGACCTACCCCTGCGGTCAGATCTCCAAAGACCATGTTTTTCTTACCTTCTTTCAGTTGGATATTGAGCGCCAAGTTCTCGTTGGTATCTAGGCCGCGCATGGGGCCAACTTCATTGAAGTTTTTCAATACCTGCACCCGATCCACCGCATTGGCGGGCAGGTTTTTGGTGGCCAATTTGGTGTTGCCATCCATAAACGGCTTTCCGTCGATCAGCACCTTATCTACAGTCTTTCCCTGCACCTTGACGCCCCCTTCCTCATCCACTTGGAAGCCCGGGAGTTTTTCCAAGACATCTTCTAACTTACGCTCTGTGCCCGTGGTGAACGCATCGGTTTTGTAGGTGAGCGTATCACCCTTCATGGTGACGGGCATCTCGGATACCACTTCCACCAGTCCAAGTTGGGTATCACTTTGCTTGAGGATGACCAGCTGTGGGGTATCGGAATCCCAGGTGCTGAGCGCTTGTTCATACTGCCGGTAGCCCACAAAAGAAACGCGAATCAGGTAGGAGGGGCCTTCGAGCAAAGTCACTTTAAACTTGCCCTCGTTGTTGGAGATGCCAAACCCGGCAATTTTCTGGGTGCTTTGATTGATGGCCACCACGTTGGCATAGGCGATGGGGCGATTGAGGCTGTCCAGCACGAACCCCGTCAGCGGCTTGGTTTGGGCCATGGAGACCCCAGCAAGCAAGCAGAAGCAAGCGAGCAAACTTATTCTTTTGAAAAGTAGCATCAACAAGAAGGATGAATAAGGTGAAGAATACCAGAATCCCAGTTTTTTTTTAAAGAGAGACTGGGCCTTGGTCTTGGATTTAATTTCCTATTCGTATTTCCATTCTATTCCCCGATCCAGGTTTGCCTTGGTAGCGGTTCATCATTTGCTTCATACCTTCTTCTTGCACTACACGAAACTCGGCTTGGGTCATCTCTTTTCCTTTGGATGGACGCTCGATGACCACCGGATCAGCGGAAGGATTCAATTCAATTTTTTCACAGATGAGCGTTCTTCCTTGATTTTGAACTTCCAAAATCAATCCAGGAAGGCCAAAGTAAAATTCTGGTCCGTGGGAAACTGGGATTTCTGGGGTAAACCATACCGTCACTTGTAGGGTATCCTTCACATTCTCCATTTCCGTCATTCCTGTAGAAAAACGTCTTGAATCGACAATTTTGGTGAAACTCGCCTTTTGAGCGGTGTAATCCCCAATTTTTTTGGTTTCTTCGGAAAGCTCCCATTCGAAAGGTTCCGACTTATCCTTAATCAAGTATTCCTTGCCCATCATCTCCTGCTCTTGGAGGTAATTTCCAGCAGCATCTTTATAAAGTGTGGACCCTTCTCCACTGGAAGCAATCATAAACACGGCTCCACCTGCAGAAGCAGTAGCGGGTCCCCCACCAAGGCTTTCTTCCTTCTTCCAAGTAGACTCGGTCTGGGTAAAGGAAAGCACATAATTCTGTTCCATTTGCTTTTTGAGTGAAGCCTGAATCTGAGCCATTTGCTCCGGAGCCATTTTGGTGGAATCCATTTTAATAGAGAAACTGGAGGAAGACTTATAATAGGCTCTGCCTGTAAATCCTTGTGCAAATGCAGTATTTAGGCCTATCCCAAAGAAAAGTAGTAATGAAAGAATTAGGAACGTACGTTTCATAGTCATGTGATTTTTACATTGCAAAAGAAGTGAAGAGAAGCCAATAAACGAGTTAAGCAGTGTTAACGTGTGTTAAATTAAAGAGTCTTTAAACTTCTAATTGAATGCTTGTCAACTAATAATTTTCCACATAAACTAAATTGACTATTTTTTGGATAGGCACAAGGGCAATCTATGGCCCCAAGACTCAATTTTTAGACACGAATAGGCTTCTTTATAATGTCAATAAAATCAATTCATTGAAAAAATTTAAAATAGATCAATAAGCTTGCGTAAGTTGGGTTATTCATCTTGTTAGATAGGTTGATTCAGTTAAGTTAAATGCAAAAGGGAGGTTTCAGACCCTCCCTTTTCATTTAATACTTCAAAAAAACGAATTCCCGACCTACAGCTCTCAATAGGTCAACTTTTTCAGATAGGCAATACTCTTTGGTAAGGTCTCCAACTCCTTTTCACTCTCGTCCTCTACAAACATGTGCTTGATTCCAATCTTATTGGCTTCACGTAGAATTCCAGGAAAATCAAGTTCCCCCTCTCCCAGCGGTACATCATTTTCAGGACCAGTCCCTCCGGTCATGTCCTTAGGTGCTCCCTTTCTAAAATCTTTCAAGTGCAAGGAAACCCAGCGCTTTCCATATTTCTTGAGCAGACCTACCGGATCCCCTCCCCCAAAATGCGTCCACATCACATCCATTTGTAAGGATACATAGTCGGGATTGGTATTTTCAACCAGGTAATCAAAGAGCGTTCCCGAGCCATAAGGCTGAAATTCATAGCCATGCACGTGGTACTTGAAGGTAATTCCATTTTCCTTCAATACTTTCCCTCCTGCATTGAAGACCTTGATCGCACGGTCGGCATCGGCCTTGGAAAACTGTCCTCTTGCATGCGGAATCCAGGCGCACATCACGTAGGAAGCTCCCAAGGCTTTGGCGCGATCAGCAACCCCCTGTGGATCGTTCTCTAATTCTTCAAAACCCGTGCCCGTAGAAGGAATACTAATCCCTCGGTCGGCCAACATTTTCTTGAATTCCACAGGATCCACTCCCTGTGGCGCACCTCCTTCATAGGTTTTAAATCCCATTTTTTGGATGATATCTAGCGTTTCTGGCACCCCGTTTTTCCATTGGTCACGAAAGGTATAGGATGCTATGCCTAGAGGAACTTGAAACAAGGGATCTCCCTTTTTCTGAGCAATCACTTGTTTTGGGACAAAAAATCCTACCAAAGCAAGTAGTAAAAGAATACAGCTGTTTTTCATGGTATTTTGGGTTAGTGTCAATTGCTAAAACAAAGTAGATTTTACCTCCTTGTGTCTTACAAATTTTGTTTATTCAACTCCTCTACTGCATGATTTGCTGCTCGGGCAGTCAAGGTCATAAAGGTAAGCGTGGGATTTTGCGTGCTGCCACTAGTCATGCAAGCGCCATCCGATACAAATACGTTTTTGCAGGCATGCAGCTGGTTAAATCCATTCAGTAAGGAAGTCTTGGGATCTTTTCCCATGCGTACGCCGCCCATCTCGTGAATATCAGATCCCGGAGGTGCTCCCGTATCCTCTACCTTGATATTCTTGAATCCCATCCGTTCGTACATTTCAGTTTGCTGCTCCAGAAAATCTCGAGTCATTTTATCGTCATTTTCTTTCCATTCTACGGAAAGGATGATTTTGGGAATGCCGTACTTATCTTTTTCATCCTTGCTCAGCCGCAGGTGATTGGATTCTTCAGGCACCATCTCCCCTTGCATCCAAGCTGCCATTCCCCACAAACCATAGCTTGGATTTAACAACTTTTCCCGAAGGGCATCCCCTACCAAGTCCCCAGTACCTTCCTGCTGCCTACTAGCAGACATCCCAATGGCATAGCCGCGAAGAAAGTCCGTCTCTTGGTTGTAAACATTCCGAAAGCGCGGCACATAAGCATGTCCTGGATTTC
>JBANGF010000045.1:0-3194 GCA_037975655.1 Bacteroidota bacterium
CTTCGTATTTAGGGGAATAAAAAACACGCGGGATGGAATAGCCACTGTATTTGGTGACTAAAGTACCTCCCACATTGCTGTATATGGTGCTTGTACCTGACTTGGTGTAGACGGCGATGACGCCATTTCCACCTTGGGAACCAAAGATCGCTGTTCGAGCAGGGTCCTTAAAAACCTCTACACTCTCTACGTCCCGTGGACTGACTTGGGCAAGAGTACTCGCATCTACCGGCACATTGTTGAGCATATACATGGGCTCCACCCCTGCTTGAAGCGAGCCTACACCTCGAATAAGTACCGTGGCATTGAATCCATCAAAGGTGACGCGTACCCCGGCTACTCGACCTTGGATCAATTGAAAAATGTTGATGAATCCTTGCCCCCCAGGAATATCCTCCGGCTTGATTACTGCATCGCCTTCTCCATAGATTTTTCGGGCCTGAGTTTGTTCTTCCTGAAGCGTCTCCGCTTCTACTGTGATGGCTTCTAGTTCCTTTTCAAGGAGGGTGGAATTGAGCTGTTGCATCAAATTGCGTTCACCCACCGTAGCTGCCAATCCTTTGGGCCAACTGCTGTTAGCCGGATACACACCACTGAGCTGGGTAAAAGGGAGTTTGGGAACCGCTATGGCGAGATCAATAAAGTTTCGCGCGCGAGAGTCTTCTGCAGTAAGCGTAACGGACACCGAATCCTGATACTGCAGGTCGGTCAACAAGAAATTTCCATCAGGACCATATTCGGTAGAGAGGAGTTCGACTCCATCCCCTACTAAAGCAGTGATTTTTCCACCTCCCAATCCTTTTTTGGTAGGGGTCTGTTCCTTTATTTTTCCCGAAATAGTAATCCCCTGTTCAATGTAGTAGCCTTGATCTGGAAGTTGGTTTTGAATCACATCTTCCCAATCAAACCGAGTCCATCCGTGGGTCAATAGCACCAAGTCTAGTTCCTCGGCAGCATGGGGTACGTCTTTTCTAAAGTAATATCCAGGTCGGTAAACAGTCCCTTTCAAATCGCTGGTAAGCAGTAAGTGAGAGTAGAGTGTTCCCTGCAGATCACTTTGATCCTCCACCTGATCTAAGTCCACCACCGAAAGGGATAAACTAGCCTGGGAGATACTGTCTTGGAAGGCAGTCTTGAGGTTCAAATTTACTTTCCCCCGCGGCCTTAGCAGCTCTGTGGATGCATTGAGTTCCAGCGTTAATTCGTCTTTGTTCTGGACAAAAACCATGCGCTCCAGTAAGGGTCTGCCTTGCTCATCCAAAACGGCAATCGTATGGATTCCACTTGGGAGATTTTTCTTGGGTATACGTACACCCCAGACCCCATTGGCTAGCGTTCCTTCTGCCATGTAATTGATCAATCCACGGGTATGGGTGACCAAGAGGAGTTTGCCAGTAACTTCCGCCCCTTGAATTAAGGCAGAGATCACTGTTCCATCGATTGGGTTTTGAACATGGATGCTGAGCCCTTGCTGCAATGCTTTGGGGAGTGGAGTTCGCCGCGTAATTCCAGATGCAGGATCTTGAAGTAAGGCTGCATAATCCGCCCGTTGTGGGGTAAATTCAAGTTTGCCAAGTCCGGCAGCATTGGTCGTAAAGTAGGTGCCTTCCTCTCCTTCAATACTGCCCTGTAGCAGGAGAGGAGTCCCATCTGGGAATACTGCCCGAACGGCAATCGTTGATTTTTTGCCTATAATCCAATTTCCTCCTTCTGGCAAAAATTGGATGTCTGCAGCCTCCAAGGAATAGGGGAGTTTGAGCTTGTGTGTGACCCTGTACCCTGGGCTTTCTTCGAATGATAGTGCGAGGTGCTGAGTAGGATGGGGAGAGTTGGCAATGGAGAAACCAAATTCTGCGGTGCCTTGTGCATTGAGTTGAATGGTTTGGGCATGCAGTTCCTCATCCCCTGCGATGGCTTGCAAACTGATTTGAGCATCACTCAAGGGCTCTCCTAAGGCATTGACTGCTTCCAAGGTGACTTGGTAGCGGACTCTCGAATTTTCCAGTTGGACCTCGCTGAATCGGATTGTAGGTAGAAATGCTCCACCAAGTCCGTCCACCACTTGTACCTGTTGTGAGAAAAAATAAGCCTCGCCAAAATTCCGCATCCAGGTGGTGTAAGCCTTGAGCTGGTAGGTGCCCGTCTTTCCAAAGGTTGGAATCTTGAAGTCCCCCATGCCACGCCCATTTTCAAGGGCAATGATTTTTTGAGCCACTTTCAGGCCATCTCCGTCAAAGAGGTCCACGTAGAGGGTCTTGCTCATCGGGCTGGGTAGCTGTGCTCCGCCTGCCACTAAGTAGGCCGAAAACCACAAGTCATCCCCTAGCGTGTAGGTGAATTTGTCGAGGTGGAGGTAGGCTTTCTCCACCGGAAATTCATCCTGGGAGCTTTTAAAATAGGTTTGAATTTGCGTTGGAAGTCCTTCCTGAGCTAGGGTAGGAACCGAAAAAATCAGAAGACTTAGCGAAAAAAGTAGGGATTGAATAGCTCTCATTGAAAAATTGGAATGGTATAGGGTTGTATACCGATTTTGGTGAATTAGGGTTGCCTCAAGCGTTAGTCTCCGAGGATTGAAGTTGTGCCACTTCATTTTTATTGGCAAGTTGCCCACAGGCGGCATCGATGTCCTGACCTCTAGACTTGCGTACCTTGGCGATGATGCCTTGGCCTTCTAGTACGCGGACGTATAGGTCCACGGCCTCTTGGGATGCTTGTCTGAATTCCCCTTCATCGATGGGATTGTATTGAATGAGGTTGACTTTGGAGGGGATGATTTTGCAAAATTTGGCTAGCGCTTTGGCATGCCGCTCGTCGTCGTTGATTCCTTCCCAGATTACGTATTCGTAGGTCACTTTTCGCTTGGTGCGGCTGTACCAAAAGGACAAGGCTTCTGCTAGGTCTTCCAGCGGGTTTACTTCATTAATCGGCATTAGCCGGGAACGGGTCTCGTTGATCGCAGAGTGGAGGGAGATGGCTAGGTTAAACTTGACTTCATCCTCGGCCATTTTTCGAATCATTTTTGGGATGCCTACCGTGGAGAGTGTGATTCGACGGGGAGCCATACCCAAGCCCTCCGGGGAGGTGATTTTATCGATGGCGTCGATTACATTGGCATAGTTCAGCAAGGGCTCTCCCATACCCATAAAGACAATGTTGGTCAGGGGTCGCTGAAAATACGTTTCCGCCTCGTCTTT
>JBANGF010000068.1:0-10565 GCA_037975655.1 Bacteroidota bacterium
TACTCGAAGAAACTACAGCCTATGTCAGTTTGGAACCTTGTTCCCACTATGGGAAAACCCCTCCTTGCGCCAATTTACTGATAGAAAAAGGGATCAAATCGGTGGTAGTAGCCACCTTAGATCCCAACCCATTGGTGGCTGGCAAGGGAGTAAAACTGCTTCAGGAGGCTGGCATTTCTGTACAGGTAGGCCTCTTGGAGCAAGAAGCAAGATGGCAAAATCGTCGGTTTTTTTGCCAGCAAGACAAAAAACGCCCCTATGTCATTCTCAAATGGGCTCAAACTCAAGATAGGTTTATTGCTCGACAAAACTTTGACTCTAAATGGATCAGTAATTCGCAAAGCAGGCAATTGGTCCACCAATGGCGGTCAGAGGAGCAAGCCATCCTTGTGGGAAAAAATACCGCCCTACAAGACAATCCTCGATTGAATGTGCGGGACTGGACCGGTTCCGATCCCATTCGGGTGGTGCTGGATTCCAAATTGGAACTACCTGCAGACCTGCATCTTTTTGATCAGCAGATCCCCACCCTTTGCTACAATCTCTTGAAAAGTGAAAAATTGACGAATCTGGAATGGGTACAGCTCCCCCAAATTTCCCTAGAGGCCTTACTGGCGGATCTACATGCCCGCCAAATTCAAAGTGTCCTGATTGAAGGAGGAAGTCAAACCCTCTCTCAGTTTTTAGCAGCGGGACTTTGGGACGAAGCCCGTGTATTTACGGCTCCTATTCAATTTGAACGCGGTATTGCCGCACCGAAACTTACACAAACTCCTGCCGAATCGCATGCAATTGGGGAGGATCAACTCGACATTTATTACCATGGCTGAAACCCTATTCCTTCCTCAAGCGGGAAGCAAAGAAGAAATTTACCAGGCACTCCTGCCTCAAATAGAGGCCCTGATCTCAGGGGAATCGGATTTGGTGGCGAACCTAGCCAATATCGCTGCTGCGCTTCGGGAAGGCTTTGGTTTTTTTTGGGTGGGATTTTATCTGGTGCAAGACCAGGAATTGGTACTTGGCCCTTTTCAAGGTCCCATCGCCTGTACGCGAATTGCCTATGGACGAGGCGTCTGTGGAACGGCCTGGAAGGAAAAGAAAACCCAGTTGGTCCCCGATGTAGAGGCTTTTCCAGGACACATCGCCTGCAGTTCCGCTTCCAAGTCCGAAATCGTCGTACCAGCATTTCAGGACGGAGAAGTGTTTCTCGTCTTGGACGTAGACAGCGATCGATTGGATGATTTTGATGCAGTTGACCAGCGCTACTTAGAGGACTTGATGGGGATGCTCGAAAAAACTAGAACTACCTAAGTACCTCGCCCAAAAAGTTCTGAACCACTGCCAAGGTTTTTTCCTTTTCCTCAACCATTCCCAAATGCCCTACGCCTTCAAGTTCGGTGTAGTGAGTATAGGCTCCTTGCTGTGCACGGCTAGATTCAATTTTGACTGATCCATCCAAGGTACCTGACAGAAGCAACTTTGGGCCTGCAAACTGCTGGAGCACTTCCATCCGATCTTTCCGATCACGCATCGCCACGGTATAGGCAAGCAAACCCTCGAGACTAGACCGCTTCCCATCTTCAATAGACTGTGCTATGGCTTCTGCTAGCTCGATTCGGCGGTGTTCTGGAAACAATTGAGGAACAAACGAAGTGACAAATTTGGCAGCCCCGTGCTTTTTCAAAAAGGTAAGTGTGCGATTGCGCATCTCCTTTTTTTCCAAATCGTCTCCAAAAGCGGTGGAATGAAGCAAGCCGATGGCCTTGAGGCGGTCTCCCATGCGCTCGAGTAGGGCCAAGGCCACATAGCCGCCCAGGGAGTGGCCCATTACGATGGGATTTTGAATTTGTTCTGCTTGCATCCAGTCTTCCAATTGCTCAGCGACTTCCTCGAGACTTTGGATGGAATGGGTAAGGGCTGAGCCGCCAAATCCTGGTAAATCAGGGCAAATTACCCGGTACTGGGTAGACAAGGAATCGGCAAAGTAGTGCCACATCTCTCCGGATTCACAAAAACCATGAAGAAAGAGGAGAGGATGTCCTTGACCTTTTTCAAAAAAATGCAGCATGAAATTGCTGGTTTTAAGCGAATTGTTCTTGCTCGGTCATTGCCTTCACTGCATTGGCGATGCCCTGTGGATCAAAGCCACAGTCACGGTGCAGTTCCAGTTGCTCACCATGTTCGATGATGTCATCCGGAATACCCAAACGCTTCACCTGGGCCTGATAGCCTTGGTCTACCATCCATTCCAAGACCGCAGATCCAAAACCTCCCATCAAGCAACCGTCTTCCACGGTGATTACTTTTTTGAAGGTAGAGAAGATTTCGTGCAATAATTTTTCATCCAATGGCTTCACAAAGCGCATGTCGTAATGTGCCGGGTTCAAGCCTTCTTTGGCAAGCGATTCGCAGGCCTCCACAGCATAGTTTCCGATATGTCCCAGTGTCAAGATGGCCACCTCTTCCCCTGATTTAATGCATCTGCCTTGACCCACAGGGATCTCTTGGAGAGGAGTTTTCCAGTTGGGCATAACTCCATTTCCTCTTGGGTAGCGAATAGAAAATGGTCCTCCATGGTTGGAGCCAGTGTACATCAGGTTGCGCAATTCTTCCTCATTCATCGGCGAAGAAACCACCAGGTTGGGGACGCAACGGAAATAAGCAATATCGTAAGCCCCGTGGTGGGTAGGACCATCTGCACCGGCAAAGCCCGCACGATCCAAGCAAAATACCACAGGCAAATTTTGAAGGCACACGTCATGCACCACCTGGTCGTAGGCGCGTTGCATAAAGGAAGAATAAATGTTGCAGAAAGGAACCAGTCCTTGAGTCGCCATCCCCGCAGAGAAAGTAACCGCATGCTGCTCGGCAATGCCTACGTCAAAGGCACGATCCGGCATAGCCGCCATCATCAGGTTCATCGAAGAGCCTGATGGCATGGCAGGGGTTACCCCCATGATACGTGCATCCTTTTCAGCCAACTCGATCATCGTATGTCCAAAGACATCCTGGTATTTGGGAGGCTGCGGGGTACTTTGTGTTTTTTTGTAAATCTCCCCAGTTAATTTGTCAAAAGTCCCTGGGGCATGCCAGGTGGTTTTATTTCCGCTTTCGGCCGGGCCATATCCCTTTCCTTTCACGGTAATGCAGTGGAGAATTTTTGGTCCAGGAATATCCTTGAGGTCTCTCAGAATCTCAACTAAGTGATCTACATCATGGCCATCAACAGGCCCAAAGTAACGCAAGTTGAGGGATTCAAAGAGGTTACTTTGCTTTAGTACTGCTGACTTGATTGCCCCCTCTACCTTAGAAATGATTTCTTGTGCACTGCTGCCAAACTTACTCAGTTTACCCAAAACATTCCATACCTCGTCTTTCACCTTGTTGTAGGTGTGAGAAGTCGTGATGTCAGTCAAATAATCCTTCAAGGCGCCCACATTGGGGTCGATAGACATGCAATTGTCATTGAGGATAATAAGTAAATTAGTCCCACTCACCCCTGCATGGTTTAAGGCTTCAAAAGCCATCCCGCCAGTCAGGGCCCCATCACCGATGACCGCTACATGTTGCAAGTCAGTCCCCCTGTATTTGGAGGCCATGGCCATGCCCAGTGCCGCAGAAATGGAGGTGCTGGAGTGCCCTACGCCAAAAGTGTCAAATTCGCTTTCCTTACGCTTGGGAAATCCAGAAATGCCTCCATAGACACGATTCGTGTGGAATACATCTCTTCTACCGGTCAGGATTTTATGCCCATACGCTTGGTGTCCCACGTCCCAAACCAATTGGTCTTCGGGAGTATTGAGCACGTAATGGAGTGCTACTGAAAGTTCAACCACACCCAAGCTCGCCCCAAAATGTCCACCATACACCGATACATTGTCGATGATAAATTGGCGGAGCTCCTGGCTAATTTGAACTAAAGAATCCTTGGAAAAATTCTTCAAATCAGCAGGGCTATTGATCTGGGCTAGTAACGGACCGGGTTGAATGTGCATCTGCAAAGGGTTATTGTCAAGAAAGATTAACTTTTTACCTGTCCAGTTTGTTTAAATACTGCACATCCGAAGTGATACTTTCCAAATTCTACTCCAAAGAATTGGTTGAATTGAATATCTTTGGCTAGGAGTAACAAAATTAAGTCAATTAATTAAATATCCCGTGAGTTTCGAAATCAAATTACCCTTGTTCGAAGGCCCCTTCGATCTCATGCTCTTTTTTATTGAGCGGGACGAACTGGATATTTACGACATTCCGATTTCCAAAATTACCCATGATTTTTTGGATTATGTCCATCAATTGGAAACCCTAGAAATTGAGGTGGCTAGTGAATTCATTCTCTTTGCGGCCACGCTGATGAAGATTAAGTCTCGAATGCTGCTCCCTAGACCGGAAGTCAATGAGCAGGGTGAAGTCATCGATCCCCGGGAAGAACTGGTGCGCAATCTTCTCGAATACAAAAAATACAAGTCGGTGGTAGAGCAACTTACTTCGCTAGAGCAGGATCGCTTGGCTAAAGAAAAGCGGGGAAACCTAGTAAAAGAACTACAGGAATTGAGCAAGTTGGAGGATGTGGAAGGCGAATTGCAGCACCTGGACCTGTATAAATTGCTCAATGTCTTCCAAAAATGCATGTCTCGTCTGGCTTCCCGCACAGATGAACCCAAGCATACCATCATTCAGTATCCTTACACCATTGAACAACAAAAGGAGTTTGTACTTGAAAAAATCAGCTTCAAGAAGCAGGTCCCTTTTACCGAATTGATTGCGTACAAACCGGAAAAAATCTTTGTGATCTATACTTTTTTGGCCATTCTTGAGTTGCTACAACTTTCTGAATTGACCCTGATTTTAGGGGAAGGCTACAACAATTTTTGGGTAGAGAAAATCGAACCTGTCGCCGCTGAAGCATGAAGTTAGATAACAAAAAGATTTTTCAGACGCTTAACCCGAATAAGGTTTGGTGGCCCGTAGTGATTGGATTAGGGATTGTTTTTGCCCTATTTTACTTTGATCCCAACCTTACTTCAGAAAATTTGAAGGTAGTGGTGGATGGCTCTCCCTTGTTTATTTTCCTTTCGATCTTGGTCATCTTCTTTCGAGACTTTGGCTATGTCTACCGGATTCGAGAAATTACTGACCGGCAACTGACCTGGACCCGATCCATTTATGTCATCATTCTGTGGGAGTTTGCTTCCGCAGTGACCCCATCGGTAGTAGGTGGTACCGCCGTGGCCATGTTTATCTTGAACAAGGAAGGCATCAAAATGGGCAAGGCAATTGCCTACGTAATGGTGACCGCTATTTTAGACAACTTGTTCTTTGTCATTGGCGCACCCATCATCCTGTACTTGGCCAAGGATAATATTTTTCCTGAAAGCGCAATTATTGAATCTCAACTAGGAAATAGCCTCCAAGCCATTTTTTGGATCAGCTATTCCCTCTATGCTTCCTACAGTTTTGTGATGGCAGCGGCCTTGTTTTACAGACCTCGCGTATTCAAATGGATTTTGATCAAGTTGTTTTCAATCAAATTCCTACAACGCTGGAAGCACGATGCACAGGAGCATGGAGATCAAATCATCGAGGCATCCAAGCAGCTTGCGGGTAAGCACTATACTTACTGGTTAAAAATAATAGGCGCTACTATCTTCGTCTGGTCTTCCCGCTACCTGATGCTCAACGCGCTGATGGGAGCTTTTGTGCCTTTGGATCTTTTTGACAACATCATCGTATTTGCGCGGCAGGTGATCATGTGGATTGTCATGATGATTTCTCCTACTCCGGGCAGTAGCGGTACGGCTGAGTTTTTCTTTGGCGTATTCTTTGATCAGTTTTTGCAGAAATACACCTTTGTGACCAGCATCATTTGGAGATTGCTTTCGTACTATCCGTATTTGATTTTGGGAGCAATTTTCCTCCCACGTTGGGTGCGGCAGGTATTTTTCAAGAAGAAAAAGGAGTTAAGTTAAATGTTGGCCAATTTTACACGATCCCTTTTAGAACAAATTACCGGAGGCAAGTGCCATGGGAGAGATTCCGGCCAAGCGATCACGCAGATCAGCATTGATTCGCGGCAGGTCCTCCATCCCGAACAAACGTTATTCGTGGCTCTAAAAGGGGCAAAAGCCGATGGAATTTCCTTTGTGTCTGAACTATTCGACCTAGGGGTAGCCTATTTTTTGGTGGATGAAAAGGCCACTATTCCTTCATCTTGGTTAGAAAAGGGGTGTTTTATCCAGGTGAAGGATACGCGAGTCGCACTTCAATCCTTGGCTTCCTACCAACGTGCTCAATTTGCAAAACCCGTGGTAGGAATCACGGGAAGCAATGGCAAAACCATCGTCAAGGAATGGCTTGGGCAGGTGCTCAGCCAACAGTTTGCGGTAGCCAAAAGCCCCAAAAGCTACAATTCCCAAGTAGGGGTCCCCCTATCCATCTTCGGAATTCAATCCTACCACCAGGTGGCCATCTTGGAAGCAGGCGTGTCCAAAACAGGCGACATGGGTACCTTGGCAAAAATGATCCAACCTGGATTGGGAATTTTCACCAACATTGGTTCGGCACATGAGGAAGGATTTCCGGGAATGAAAGAGAAGATTGCCGAGAAGCTCCAGCTCTTTGCAGGCGTCAACTTCCTTTTGTATTGCAGGGATCATGAGCTGCTGGCTCAGGAAATTGAGCAACAGGTGCCTGCTGAAAACCGCATCTCCTGGTCCAAACACGCGGGGGCAGATTACGCTGTGTCCTGGAAAAGTCAGGATGCCAATTCCCGAATTGTGGTGATGAAAAGTGACCTTCAAACCCTTACTTTTCAGGTACCTTTCACCGATCAGGCCTCTTTGGAAAACGTCACCCACGTAATCCTCGCGGCGCTGAGTTTGGGTCAGGAAGTACAGGGTATTCAAGAAGGACTAAGTCACCTCAAGCCCGTGGACATGCGCTTGACGCTCAAGCCCGGCCTCAACGAGTCCCTCCTAATTGACGACACCTACAACAACGACCTGGCTGGACTTAGGGTCGCGCTGGAGTTTTTGAGTCAGCAACGACCCAAGCGCTCCAAAATCCTCATTATATCGGACCTTCTCCAGCAAGGACTTCCCGAGAAAGTGTACAAAGAGGCCGCCGAATTGATTCGCTCCTATAACATCGATCAAGTGATCGGGGTGGGCACACAGATTCAACACCTGGAAACCTTCCTTGGAAAAGGAATGCGTACCTTCTCGGGTACAGAGCAGCTCTTGCAAGAACTACAGCCGGAGCAGTTTCAAAATGACCTTATTCTCATTACGGGGGCTCGGGAATATGCCTTTGAACGGGTAGTGAACCGGCTTCAGCAGCGCATCCACGGCACCACCTTGGAGATCAACTTAAATGCCTTGACCCATAATTTTAATTTTTACAAACGACAGCTTGCACCAAGCACGCGGGTCATGGTCATGGTTAAAGCCTTTGCCTACGGGGGGGGGGCTGCAGAAATCGCAAATCACCTGCAGACCTTGGGTGCCGATTACTTGGCCGTAGCCTATACCGATGAGGGGGTAAGCCTTCGCAAACAAGGAATTCAACTGCCGATTATGGTGCTGAATCCGGTGGAAGAATCCTTCGACTTGCTGGACCAGTACCAGCTGGAGCCTGTGGTGTTTAGCCCCGAATTTTTCAGGAAACTGGGAATTTTTGCGCAGCATCAAGCCCTCCAACTTTCCATTCATTTGGACCTAGACACCGGCATGAACCGCCTGGGGTTTGAACTAGCGCAACTGGAAGAATTGAAGACCTTAATCCAGCAGTACCCACAACTGCATTTGGCGAGTTTGTATACCCACCTCGTAGGTGCAGATGAAGAGGCACATCATGACTTTTCGGTACAGCAGCTCCAGCTGTTTATGAAAATGAGTGAAGCTATTGGCTCCAAGTTGGGATACCAGCCCCTTCGTCATGCACTCAACTCTGCAGGGATTGTTCGCTATCCAGACTATCAGCTGGACATGGTGCGCCTTGGTATCGGCCTGTATGGGGTAGAAGTCACTGGCAAGCACGACAGCTCTTTGAAGGCAGTGAGCAACTTGAAAACAACCATTTCCCAAGTCAAAACTCTAGCACCGGGAACCACCGTAGGCTATTCTAGAAAAGGGAGTTTGCCCGAAGGGGGTCGAATCGCCACCTTGGCCATTGGCTATGCAGATGGTTACGATCGCCGATTTTCGCAAGGCAAGGGGTATGTCCTCCTTCATGGCAAAAAGGCTCCCGTGATCGGCAATGTCTGCATGGACATGGTGATGGTAGATGTAAGTGCTATTCCCGAAGCCAAGGCAGGCGACGAAGCCATTGTGTATGGAGAGCAGATTTCCTTGAAGGAACTTGCCGATCGTATTGGCACCATCCCCTACGAGCTGCTTACCAATATCAGTACGCGCGTCAAGCGGGTGTATTATCTGGATTGATGCAGTTCCCCTTAGGGCAATGACTTTTTCCAGCCCAGGTCTTGGGAGGTGTAGATGCTCCCCTTTCCACTAAAAATAAAGGCCACCAAACAAGCAATCCCCAAGTAAATCCCTGCCTCCAGGCCAAACAGTTCCATCCCCATCAGCGTACAGGCCAAAGGGGTATTTGTAGCGCCAGCAAACACCCCTACAAATCCACAGCCAGCCAAAAGCGCTAAAGGTAGCGGAATATAGGTTGCGAGCGCATTGCCCAAAGTGGCACCCGTAAAGAAAAGCGGCGTGACTTCCCCGCCCTTAAATCCAGAGCCCAAGGTCAATCCCGTGAGGCCTGTTTTCACTAAAAAATCATACCAGGGAACTGGTGTTTCGAAGGCCTCCACAATTCGTGGAATACCCAAACCTATGTAGGTGTATGCTCCTGTCAAGTATACGATTCCAGCTACCAAAACTCCGCCAATAAGTGGCCGAATCGGGGGATACGAAATGCGATTAAAAACAGTAGTCACCAAATGTCCTGTTTCAATAAAGAGGCGGGCGGCGAGGCCAAAGGCAATCCCCGCTGGAATCATCCATGCCAGGTTGATTAGTGAAGGTGGAGCGACCTCAGGAATAAGGTAGGCCGTATGTCCAATGCCCCAGACCCAATCGCAAACCCAATAGGCTGTAAACGCAGACCAGAAAGCCGGAAAAATAGAGTTGGGGTCTATTTTTCGGCGAAATAACCATTCCAGAGAAAATACTGCTCCTGCCAGCGGCGTACCAAATACCGAGGCAAATCCTCCTGCAACTCCACAAATCAAGAGTATCCGGACGGTGGCGGCATCCAAAGTAAAACGCTTGCCTAGTTGCGCCGCCAGAGAAGCACCCATCTGAACTGCTGTCCCTTCTCGACCTGCCGAGCCCCCAAAAAGATGGGTGATCAAGGTGCTGAATAAGACAAAAGAAGCCATCCGAAAAGGGAGGATAGGCTGATTGGTATAGATTCCGGCTAAAATCAAATTGTTGCCTTTTTCTACACCAGACCCGTAGCGGTGGTAGCAGTAACCAATGGTAAATCCTGCCAGGGGTAAACCTGCCAAAAGCCAAAGGTGGGCATCACGAATCCCGCTTACCCAATCCAAGGAAAGCAAAAAAATGGCGGAGGCAGAGCCCGACAAGGTTCCGACGCATGCGCCCATGGCAATCCAAAAAAGAAGCGTTTTCAACAAGGTAATCGTGGGTTGAGTGGCCTTTGGATACAAAGAAAAGGGGATTTGAAGGATTTCTAGAGACAAGAAACACATTTTTCAGCCTGCTTTTTACATTTTTAGGACATAAATAGCCCCACCAGCAACCAATTGCATAGCAAATGAGTTATCCACAAAATAGGCGTTCATGAAAAACATTCTCATCACTGGAGGCTCTGGACTAGTAGGCAAGCAACTTACTGTCTTGCTGGAGCAAAAAGGGTATGCAGTGGCTTGGCTTAGCAGAAAACCGCAGCAGCGAACCCATTTTCTCTGGGACGTGGCGCGTCAGGAAATAGATCCACAAGCCCTAGAATGGGCAGATGCAGTGGTGCATTTGGCCGGTGAGGGGGTAGCAGAAAAGCGCTGGACGGCGGAGCGAAAGCAGGCCATCCTTCGCTCGCGAACAGAAAGTACCGCGCTATTGCATCGAGCGATACAGCAGGCAACGGATAAGCCAAGCACCTTTATTTCTGCCTCAGCAGTGGGCTATTATGGATTTGATACCGGCGCTGCACTAGTAGATGAAAATGGTCCTTCTGGCACCGATTTTTTGGCAGAAGTGGTAGTAGCCTGGGAAAAAGAGGTGAAAAAGATTGAAGCCTTACCTCTCAGATGCGTCATTCTCCGAATAGGCATCGTCTTGGATGCGCAGGGAGGAGCCTTAGCCGAAATGCTCAAGCCCCCTGTGGCTGCACCTTTGGGTTCGGGTGCGCAGTGGATGAGTTGGATCCATGTGGAAGACCTGGTTCGGATGTTTGTTTTTGCACTTGAAAAAACCACGCTTCAGGGCATTTACAATGCGGTGGGGCCTAACCCCGCTACCAATCAGCAACTGACCAAGGAAGCGGCGGCGGCCAAGGGTAAAACCTATCTTGGAATCGGGGTACCTGAATTT
>JBANGF010000081.1:0-2510 GCA_037975655.1 Bacteroidota bacterium
TGGCAGAATTGATTGACAAAGCGTTTAAAAAGACCCCATGAGTTTTACCCTTTCGGAGCGTGAGGACACCATCATTGCATTAGCCACCCCACAGGGTGTAGGGGCCATAGCTGTTATCCGCATCTCAGGGAAAGAAGCTATTCGCGTGTGCAACGAAGTCTTTTTCGGAAAAAATCTAGAGGAGCAACCCTCCCATACCATTCACTTGGGGACCATCCGCGATGGTGAAAAAATCATCGACGAAGTACTGGTATCCCTATTCAAAGGACCGCGCTCCTTTACCAAGGAAAATGTAGTGGAGATCTCCACACATGGCTCTTCATACATCGTCAATCAGGTACTGAAGCTATTTGTTCGCAAGGGCGTTCGCTTGGCCAAGCCGGGGGAATTTACGCAGCGTGCCTTCCTAAATGGGCAGTTTGACTTGGCTCAAGCCGAGGCTGTCGCCGATCTGATTCACTCTGACTCCGAGAGTAGCCACCAAGCCGCACTCAATCAGATGCGTGGGGGCTTTAGTTCCGAGATTCAAGAGCTCCGCAACCAGCTGATTCACTTTGCTTCGATGATTGAATTGGAACTCGACTTTTCAGAAGAAGATGTGGAGTTTGTCAGCCGAGATGGGCTGCGTCAACTCGTGGAACGTATTCTACGTCTCGTGGAAGAATTAATTTTAAGTTTTGACTTGGGTAATGTGATCAAAAACGGCGTACCCACGGTGATCGCTGGCAAGCCCAATGCAGGGAAGTCTACCCTATTGAATGCATTGCTCAATGAGGAAAAGGCCATCGTCTCCGATATTGCGGGCACGACAAGGGATTTTATTGAAGACGAATTGAGTTTGGGTGGGGTGATTTTCCGATTTATCGATACCGCTGGCTTGCGAGAAACCACGGACACCATCGAGGCCATTGGCGTGAGCAGGACGCAGGAAAAGATGCGGACTGCCTCCCTGATTCTTTACCTCTTTGACCTGAGCGATACCGACCTGGTGGAAGTGCATCGAGACCTGAATAAATTAGAAAATCTAGGAGTCCCTTACCTTAAAGTTGGGAACAAACTAGATACCGCTAAGCCAAATATTATCAATGAATTACAAGCTATCTATCCCGACATGTTGTTTATCTCAGCGGGGAATAAGGAGAACCTGGAACTGCTGAAGGCACGTATCTTAGAGCTAGTCAATTTGAACAAGTTCCGCACCGGAAACACCATCGTGACCAACGTGCGACACTACGACAGTTTGACCAAGACACGAGAGTCCTTATTGGAGGTTCTCGGTGGCTTGGATCAGCTGGTGACCAACGACTTTTTAGCGATGGACATCCGCCGTGCGCTACACTACCTCGGTGAGATTACTGGTGAAGTGACCACTGACGATTTGCTGGCAACTATTTTTAGTAAATTTTGCATAGGGAAGTAAAATAAGAGAATTCAATCTGAGTCAATTGTATTTGAATTTACTACAGCAAATCAATTTCTATTATTATTCATCAACTCCAAACCAATAGGATGGTGGTTTCATATTTCAAAATACGAAATTCTAGCAACGTAGGATGGTTTCGAACATTCAGATAAATCCTCTTGAGCTTAGCAAGAAAAATTTAAAGAATGTTTTTACAATTCTTCGAACCAGAACTTCGCCAAACACTAAGTTTCCTCAAAAAATTACTTTTATCACATTATTTAACCGCATCCAAAATAACTTTTGGATTTGTCCCAATAATTTTTGGTATTTCTACTTTAGTTTAGAATTTCTTCTAAATAACAAACCCATGTCCCAGTCAATTTTTAAAAAATTTTATCCTTACCTGCTAGTGGCTTTAGCTCTATTCTCCTGTAATACTAGCGATGATCCTTCAATCAAACCAGAGGACAACAGATTCACAAAAGTGGTACTCACCGAGGGTATGGACGAACCTATGGAAATGACGTTTTTACCTAATAACAGGGTGTTGGTGGTGGAACGCAAAGGTGGAGTCAAAATTATCGATGAATCTACAGGAGAAATCACTTTAGTTGCGACCATTCCAGTCAATACCAAGTATACCAACAAGGAAGGAGTAACTCGGGAGGCTGAAGAGGGATTAATGGGTGTTATTGCGCATCCAGATTATGCTACCAACAATTGGATTTACTTATACTATGCAGATCCAACAGATTCCAAACATGTACTGGCAAGATGGGAACTTGTAGGCAACGAATTGGTGGAATCTTCAAAAAAAATTGTTCTAGAAGTCCCTACCCAACGAGAGGAATGCTGCCATACGGGGGGTGGAATGGTGTTTGATAAAGAAGGCAATCTCTACCTCACTGTCGGAAATAATACCGTTAATCCAAGAGAGGGTTCTTCCAATTTGGATGAAAGACCTGGGATGGAAAATTCGGATGACCAACGTGCACCAGGAAATACAAATGATTTAAGAGGTAAAATATTGCGTATTCACCCAGAGGCTGATGGAACTTATACCATTCCCGAAGGAAATTTATTTCCTCCTGGAACAGCCAAAACA
>JBANGF010000086.1:0-7706 GCA_037975655.1 Bacteroidota bacterium
AATGCTAACCGCCAAAATTGGATCTAAAATTCAATTGGTTGGTGACGACTTGTTTGTAACCAATGTCAGCTTCTTGAAGCGTGGTATTGAAGAAAAATCTGCCAACTCCATTCTAGTAAAGGTAAACCAGATTGGTACCTTGACTGAAACCTTAAATGCAATTAGTATGGCGCATAAGGCTGGATTTACAGCGGTCATGTCTCACCGTTCTGGAGAGACTGAGGATTCAACCATCGCAGATTTGGCTGTAGCCGTGAATTGCGGACAGATCAAAACTGGTTCTGCTTCCCGTTCCGACCGCATGGCTAAGTACAACCAGTTGCTTCGTATTGAAGAACAGTTAGGTGATTCTGCAGTATTTAAAGGGAGATTAAAGTAAATCAACCCCAATGGTTTTAATCGACAGTCCCGAATTTTTGGGACTGTCTTTTTTTTTACCTATTTTTTGTAACTTAGTCATTTAAAGCGGTCTTCATGAATAAAGTCATTAAATACAGTAGTAATTTTTACGTTTTGGCGACCCTATCTTTTTTGGTTTGGATGATTTTTATTGATTCCAACAACCTTCCTACCCAATGGAGACTCACCAAGCAGCTTTGGGAGCTAGAAGGACAGAAAGAATTTTACAAGGAGAAAAAAGTACAAATTCAACAGGAGCGCAAAGAGCTTTTTGGCAATCTTGAACTTTTGGAGAAGATCGCCCGAGAAAAATACCTCATGAAGAAGCCTACTGAGGATTTGTATGTGGTTGTTGAGAAATAAGCTTCTTGGGATTTCCCTGCTTCTATTTTTTGGAGTTCAACTCACCTGCTCGGCGCAAAGGGAGATTGACCCTGAGGCAAAACTTACACTCAAGAATCGAATTTATTATGGAGGAAACCTAGGACTTCAACTCGGAACGGTTACCTTAATTGACCTTTCCCCTTTGGCAGGAGTGATGCTCAGTCCCAAGTTTTCAACTGGTCTAGGAGCTACCTACCAGTACTACGATGACAACCGTTTCCAAGGTGCTGCTGGATCTTCTTTTGGAGGAAGGGCTTTTGCTCGGTACAACCTACTGCCCAATATCTTTGCCTATTCCGAAGTGGAATCCATCAATTGGAATGCCTATAATTATCGGCTGGATCAATTTCAACGAACCTGGACGGAAGCTTTTTTTGTTGGTGCGGGGTACTTCGCTCCTTTTGGATCTCGAGGCGGTGCCAATTTCACTTTTTTGTACAACCTCAAACACTCCAACCGTGAGGCCTATTACAGTGAACCCTACCTGCTCCGTGTTGGGTTTGTTTTTTAACGACTTGGATTATCCAAATTGATTTAACTTCCTCAGTTTTCAGTTCAACACATCGGGTTGGAAGCACTAGAAAAATCGTTTCATTTTTTCCAGTCCAGTTTTGGCTACATAGTTTGGATCCATGGCGTAATAGCTGGGATTGAAAAGTTCCAAGGAAAGTACAATCTGCCCTCCCTTGGCGCGAAGGGTGTCAGCTAGGGCCTGCATAGGCGCTGCCCCATCCCCAGGAAATACACGATCCTTGTCCTGCTGATTCGTTCTGGGGATGTCTCCCGGAAAGTCATTGAGGTGAAAAATGGAGATCGCATGTCCATCCACTAGTTTCAATCCTTCAAACCCCGATCCTCCACGAAAAAGGTGGTACACATCCGCTAAAATCTTGGCATCCGGATCATCTGCCGCTGCAGCTACGGCGAGAGCCTGCGCTAAATGATAAAAGGCTGGATAGGCTCCCCAAAATTCCAGTTGAGGCATCACTCCCATTTTTCGGCCCAAGTCCAGGAGTTTTTTGTAGCGCTCCCCAGCTTTTAATAGGTCTAATGGTGCATCAGCTCCTATGGCCGGGGCAGCTACTCGGGTGCAGCCTAGTTCTGCCAAAATGCCCATTTCCTTTTCCATTTGTATAAAACCTTGCTTACTTTTCTCTTCATCTTGGGCCATCCAGGTGGGAAAGCCAATGCAGTCTACTAGGGTGATTCCCGCATCACTGGCCAATTTCTTCAATGAAGCAATGCTTTTTCCTCCCTGTTGGTATCCCTCAATTTCCATCATCCAAGGTTCCAAGCCTTGGTACCCAGCTCGGGCAGCCAATTCAATTAATTGGGGTAAGCTTAACTTTTGTCCACGTACCGTGCTGGTGTTGAGGGAAAAAATAAACTCGGTCTTGGTTACTGGGCTTTGGGCTTGAGCCCGGGTGGCTACCGCTCCTACTAATGGAGCAAGTGCTAGGGTCTTGATCAATTGTCTTCGTCGATTCATTTTGGATGCCTTTCTTTTCCGTTTAAATGCTTGGGAGCCCTTTTAAACATATTTCGAATAAATAAAATTTATACGACTTTTCAATCGTATTTTTCGGTATGCGTAGTATACTTCTTTCGTTGGTTTTTGCTTTTATACATTTTGTAACTGAAGCTACTGCCCAAGTTGTTGGAGAGGATTTACCATTTCTTTCAACCTACCAAAAAGAACTTCCCTACTTTCAAGAATTGATTACTGGAGGTCAATATGCAGCCCCTTCTCCTCGTATTAAGGGAGTCCCCTATTTTACTTCTAGGCAATTTGAGGAAGGTACCTTACGTATCAACGGAATTACCTACCCACAAGTACCCTTGATTTACGATACGTACCGTGACCAGCTGATCACATTTCACCCTATTTTTAATCAAAAGATTCTGATCAAACCGGAGAAAATTGATGGTTTTACCTTGAGTGATGGGCAATTATTCCGATTTTTTGAAGGGAATGAATCTTTCTTACATCGAGGAAACGGAATCTATCAAGTACTAGGTCAAGGAAATACCATTGCCCTTGCCAAACGCTACAAAACCACAAAAGAATCACGTGAACAAGCCCGATATGACTCAGAATATGTAGAGAAGACTACCTATTTTATTTGGGAGGGGGGAAGGTTTACTTCGATAAAAAATGCGGCTCAAGCCATTGCTTCTTTAGGACTTGATGCCAAAGTGCTCAAGAGAGAATTAAAAACAAAGGGGCTTCAATTCAAAAAATCGCCAGAAGCCTATTTGCAATTCTTGGTGACTTACCCTAAATCCAACTAATGAGAAAGTTCGTCAGCTGTATCTGCTTATTAGTTTTAGTCTCCCTTGGGGAGGGAGCGTTTGCTCAGCAGCAGGAATCACGAATAACGGGATTGTTTGCTGGCATTACCTTTGATCGTTTTGCAGAACTAGTGGAAAAAGATACCCGGTATCGATTTATCTTCAAAAAGGAGGATGTTGCCAACGTCACGGTCAATTTACAGGCGAATGGAGATAAGTTGGAGGATGTTTTGGGGATCCTTTTTTTGAAAACAGACTTTAGTTTCTCCATTTCCAAGGACCTTGAGGTATTTGTCTTCAAGGGAGCTAAGCGAACAGTAGACTTTCTTCCCAACTATTTTCAAGCACCTTCAGGAGCAAGCCTTTCTAGTGCTTCAGTACAGGATGAATTTGTTAGGAATCGACGCTATACCATCGGAGTGCCTGGACCAGGTACAGAAGCCAGATTGAAGGGACGGGTTAGCAGTCTGGAAAACAATCAGCCTATAGAAGGGGCAATAGTATTTGAAAAGGAATCTATGCAGCAGGCCGTCACCACCAAGACTGGGGAATTTGAACTGCTACTTCCTAAAGGAAATAAAACCCTATTTATCCAAAATATCGGGGGGTACACCGAACAACGTTTGCTGGATATCCAAGGCGACGCCTTCCTTGAACTCAGTATTGGCGAAGGGGTTTTTGCCTTGAATGAGGTGGTGGTAAGCTCTGGAGCATTGAGCCAAGTTGCTAGACCGGAAATGGGTGTACAGTCCTTGTCCGTGCAGGAAATGAAAAGACTACCGGCTGTCATGGGAGAAGTGGATATCATCAAAGGACTTTTGACGATGCCTGGCGTAAATACTGCAGGGGAAGCCAGCGTCGGATTTAATGTAAGAGGTGGTGCAGCAGATCAAAACTTGATTCTGATGGATCAAAATACCTTGTTTAATCCTTCCCACTTGTTTGGATTTTTCTCCGCCATCAATTCTGACATGGTACAAGGAGTGGAATTGTACAAATCAGGCATTCCAGCAAGTCTTGGAGGGAGATTGTCCTCTGTTTTGCAGGTGACTCCAAAGAAAGGGCGTTCAGACAAAATTGGAGGATCGGGAGGCATTGGTCCTATGACCAGCCGATTCAGTTTGGAAGGTCCGATTGGAGAAAAGACAACCTTTATCTTAGGGTCACGGCTAACCTATTCGGATTGGCTTTTGGATTTTCTTTCGGAGAAAATCGATTTGGGCGCCAGCCGAGCTGCTTTTTCCGACTTTAACGGTACCGTGGAACATGAATTGGGTGCGAAGGATAAGATTCGATTGTCAGGGTATTACAGTAAGGACTCCTTCCAGTTTGATCCGGACACGGTTTACAGCTATTCCAACCAGAATGTGGCATTGTCTTGGACCCATTACTTCAGCGATGCACTTGAGGCCACTTTTTCGGTAGGTCAGGATGGGTATAATTTTGAGGTGGAGGGTGAAGACAATCCCCTTAATTCGTATCAATACCGCTTCGACATCCGTCAACAGTTTTTGAAGGCACAGTTTCGCCAGGAAAAAGGAGATCGTCACGTGCTAAATTATGGTGTTCATGGTATCCGCTACCAACTCAATCCAGGAGAGATCCTGCCTTTTGGCCCAGAGAGTGGGGTAATTCAAGACGAGGTTGCTCCTGAAACGGCTATGGATTGGTCGCTGTTCTTGGGTGATGAATTTGAAATTAATGAGCAGTGGGCCTTAAGTGGAGGATTGCGTTACAATTTCTACACCTATTTAGGTCCACAAACACTCCCCATCTATGCAGAAGGTGAGCCTTATTTGAGCGAGAATATCACAGGAGAAACTAAGTTTCAATCGGGAGAAATGGTTCAAAACTACCATGGTCCGGAATTTCGATTTTCTGCCCGTTATGCTTTGTCCAACCGCTCCTCCTTGAAAGTGGGAGTCAATTCCATGCGTCAAAATATTCACCTTTTGAGTAACTCTTCGGTCATTACACCCACTGATACCTGGAAGTTGAGTGATTCGTTTTTGAAACCCCAACGGGGAATTCAATATGCCTTAGGCTACTTTAAAAACATGAACCAGGGAGCAGTAGAGTTTTCGGCCGAACTGTATTACCGTTCCATGCAGCAATTGTTAGATTATCGTTCTGGGGCAAGTATTGTATTGAATGACCGCATTGAGCAAGAGGTGCTGGTGACTCAAGGGAAAGCCTATGGAATGGAACTTTACTTAAAGAAAACTCAAGGAAAGTTGAATGGGTCGCTTGCCTATACCTACAGCCGTTCCTTGATGCAGACAGACCCTACAGAGCAGAAGGAACAGATCAACCGCTCTGAATGGTATCCAAGCAATTTCGATCAGCCCCACAATGCCAACTTTGTAGGTAATTACGAGCTCAGTAAACGAATTAATGTCACCCTTGCTGGTAAATATAGTACAGGAAGACCTGTTACGCTGCCAATCGCCAAATTCAATTATGGAGGTTCGGAGCGGGTGTATTTCTCTGACCGAAATTCCTTTAGGGTTCCAGATTATTTCCGGATGGATCTTTCTATCAATTTGGAAGGGAATCATAAGGTGGCCAAATTGGCACATGCCTCTTGGTCCTTTGGGGTATACAACATCCTAGGGAGAGACAATGCCTATTCGGTCTATTTTGTGCCAGAGGGCGGCAAGTTGAAAGGGTATCAGTTGGCAATCTTTGCAGAGCCTATTCCTTTTATCACCTATAACTTTAGATTTTGATGGGAAGGATCAGCGCGCTTCTATTTCTATTTTTCGCAACACTTATTAGTTGTCGGACACCCTATGAACCTGAAGTTCCGGCCGAGGAATTAAGGATTCTAGTTGTAGAAGGGTACCTGGATACAGAAGGGTTAAGGAGCGAGTTAAAGCTCAGCCGAACGGCCCCACTAGGTGCTGAGTCTGCTTTTTATCCAGAGGCACGCGCCAAAGTACTACTCAAAAGTACTGCGGGGCAGGCTTTTCCATTAGTCGAAACAGAATTAGGTAACTATGTCTTCGAAAGGAACATCGATGAAAAACAAAACTACATACTTGAAATTGAGCTAAGTTCTGGAGAGCGCTATGTTTCTGAATTGATGCAACCTATAGTCACTCCTGAAATTATTAATGCGGGATTTAAGCGAGATGAAGAAGGGGTAGAGGTGTTTGTCACTACCCAGGGAAATGCCAATGCAGATGATTTTTTATGGACCTTCGAAGAAACATGGATTTATCGGCCTAGAATACGTTCACCCTATATCTACGTATCCGAATTGAGGGATGTCCGAGAACGTAGGGGGGTAGAACAAAATTCACTATGTTTCAAAACGGAGCCAAGTCCAGGCATCCTTTTGGAGACTAGTTCTCGATTTAAAGATCAGGTAGTCTTCCAAAAAACAATTACCGAAATCCCAGTTGGGGACGAACGAATCATGGAGCGTTACAGCATTTTAGTATCACAAAAAGGATTGGCATCCAAGGACGTTCCTTTTTGGGAAATTTTAAAGAAAAATACCGAGGACATCGGTTCCATTTTTAGCCCGCTGCCTTCATTAATTGGAGGAAATATTAAAAGTTTGGATGCGCCTAAGAGCCCTGTTATTGGTCAGGTGAGTTTGGGAATTATTCGTCAAAAAAGAGTGTATATCAATTTGGTAGAGGTGAGTCCTTGGAATTACCTAGATCCCAAGTTTAATGATTGCGTTATTGGGGAAGAGGCAGTGTTGAGATCGGATTACCAAACCATCTTTGGCAGTGGAGCGGTGGTGCCTGCACGACCTTTGATGGTCGGAACTACCATTATTGGGTATTATCCTTCTTCCAAAAGGTGTACGGATTGTTCGCTGTATGCTTCCAAAACTAAGCCCTCTTTTTGGATAGACTAATGCTATGGAAAGACTACTGATGAATTTGTATTTAACAAAAAAAATTAGACTCAGAGGAATCTATGTTTTCCTTTTTTTTGTAGTTGGGTTCGCTATTCCAAGTGTGGGCCAATCGGTTGAAAGGCTCAAGGAGCAGGTTTTTTTCCATACTCCTAAGACCTTATATTTTTCAGGAGAAAAAATTTGGTTTGAAGCTGAGGTTAGTCTAGGCACACAACCCACCTCATCCCAAGTCTTGTATGCTGAATTGTTAGACCGAAATTCCAACTCCATCACCCATGTAAAAGTACCATTGCAGGAAGGGAAAGCATTGAATTTCATACCTGTCTCCGATCAAATCCCTTCCGACCAGTATTTACTCCGCGTATACACACGCATAAGTCCCTATTTGGATTGGAACCAAGGAGTGGCCCAACAATTGGTGACGGTCATCAATCCAAAAATTCCTCCAAGGCAAACTTCCTCCTCCAAAAGAATAGACGTGGTTTTATCCAAGTCTTACACCAAGGGAAGCCTTGTTGACCTAAGTAATTCAGGGACCGGTAATTCGATCAGGTTGGCATCTGGAATTTCCATAGCCAATCCATTTTTGGAAGAAGAACAGCAGCAATTGCCTGTTGAAGAAGTCTATGCCGGAATTGAAAAACGGCCTTTGCTTCCTGAACTTTTTGGACACCTGATTCAGGCAAAAGTGGCTTCACGTGACTCTGCATCAACTTATTTTCTCTCCCTTCATGGTACAAAGAGTGCTCTTTTT
>JBANGF010000148.1:0-4600 GCA_037975655.1 Bacteroidota bacterium
CAGAGATGCGGCAGTACCTGGGGCAGTGTAAATACAACAATTGCACCCATGTCAACGAGCCAGGTTGTGTTGTTCTTGCTAAACTAAACGAAGGATATATTCATCCCTACCGGTACCAGAGTTACCTGAATATCCTGAGCGAGGAGGATAGTCATCGATAAAGTGTTTTGAATCTAGGGCAAATTGGCCTAATTTTCCTCTTCTAAATTTCATTCCATGAGCGAAGTACTGAACCATAAGCAAGTAGGGCAAAAGATCACCCGAATGGCCTTTGAAATCTATGAGCGAAATCTCCATGCTTCTGCTGGAATTGTAGTAGCAGGAATTACCGGTATGGGCACTACTTTGGGTCACTTGCTGGCGACGGAGTTACGGAAAATTTCCCCCATCCAGGTGGAGGAAGTGGAAGTGCTTTTGGATAAGCAGGCTGTTTCCACTTCTGAGGTACAGCTCTCTGCGCCAATTGCCTTAGCAGGCAAGACCATCCTCTTGGTGGACGATGTTCTCAATACGGGCAAAACCTTAGTCTATGCCCTGAAGCCTTTTTTGGCGCAAGAAGTAGAAAAAATGGAAATAGCCGTATTGGTCAACCGTAGCCATGGCCTTTTTCCAGTAAAGCCCGATTATACGGGTTTTGAATTAGCGACCACCTTCAACGAACACATTCGGGTGGATTTTTCCGAAAACAACTATTCCGTTCACCTTCTCTAAGTCTCCATGTCTATTCATTCCGCTGCTTCTGTGAAGCGCATTACTACGCATACGCTTCAGGAAATGAAGCTTCGTGGAGAAAAAATTTCCATGTTGACAGCCTATGATTTTTCCATGGCCAGAATAGTGGATGAAGCAGGGATGGACATCATTCTTGTGGGGGATTCGGCGTCCAATGTGATGGCAGGCCACGAGACAACCCTTCCGATCACCCTGGATCAAATGATCTACCATGCTTCGGCAGTGGTTCGAGCAGTAAAACGCGCTTTTGTAGTAGTGGATATTCCTTTTGGTAACTACCAAGGCAATAGTTCGGAGGCCTTGCGTTCGGCCATCCGAATCATGAAGGAGTCTGGAGCTCATGCCGTCAAAGTGGAGGGTGGAGCTGAGATTAAGGAATCTGTCTTACGCATATTGAGCGCTGGAGTGCCTGTTATGGGGCATTTGGGCCTGACTCCCCAGTCCATCTACAAGTTTGGGACCTACACTGTCCGCGCTCGAGAAGAGGAGGAAGCAGAAAAATTGATTGAAGATGCCAAGCTCCTAGAGGCTTGCGGTTGCTTTGCCCTAGTTTTGGAAAAAATTCCTGCGGCCTTGGGCAAGCGAGTAGCAGAAGCACTCACTATTCCCGTCATCGGCATTGGTGCCGGAGGCGATGTAGATGGTCAGGTACTCGTGATGCATGATATGTTGGGAATCACCCAAGAATTTAAGCCACGGTTTTTGAGACGCTATGCCGATTTGCAAAAAATCATGACCGAGGCATTTCAAAGCTACATTGCCGACGTAAAGTCAAAAGATTTCCCAAGCTCTTCAGAGAGTTATTGATTGCTTGGTCAAAACTCCGATTTGAAATAAAAAACCCAAAAATCTTTCTGTCATTCCCATCTCTTAAACCTCCCTTAAGCGAGATTTTTTTGGTGTGCCTCTACCCGAAGGATAAAGTCACTTAAGACATTCATGTAGTTGATAAATGCGTCGTAAGGCGTATCGTAAGGGCTGAAATACTCATGCACCGACCCATCTGAGAAGAACTTGGTACAGATGTAATAAAAGTGATCGGAAGTCTGTAGGTATTCCCAATCGCGAAGTAGATCTGGATCTTGAATTTTTCGAATTTTCTTTTCCAGTTCATACAACCGATCAAAAGCCTCATCCTGCATGTCATTTCCTAACCAGGCAGTAAGGTCACGCTCCTCATCCGCCCAAGAAATTGGGGTAGGCACATGAATGCTTCCTACAGCAGGTAGCGCTGCTAACACTTCAGATGGGGTGGAAAAGGTAAAGTTGGATTGCGTAAATACAGTCTCTGGGAGGTGACGCATAAAGTCAAAAATTCCAGTTTCTGCCCACTGATGCTCCCCAAAAGTTTCGTAATCCATGAATAGGTTGACCACAGGCTCTTCCTTGGGAAGGGCATTGAGCCAAGACACAAACTTGTCCGTGCTGAGTGGAAAGTCTCCCCAGGTTTTATCACCAAATCGGAAGGCGATGTCATCTGACAGTCTGAAATTTTTCAACAGCACTTTCAGGTTGGAGTTTTGAGCATTGGAATAGACGTAGTTGGGACTTTTCCATCCCAAAACATGCTTGGCACCTTCGGTTAGGACTCCTTGGAAACCTAGCTCTGCCACCATTTTTCCGATCTGATCTGAATAAATCAATTCGGTATTCCTGAAGACACTTGGGCTGTAGCCATTAAAGAGGGTCTTAATTCTTTCTTGATGTTTGTGAACTAGTGAAGCAAACTCCTCCTTGCTTTTTAGCGCCGCGAGGGAGTGAGAATAGGTTTCATTGAGTAGTTCCACATGCCCTGTGGCCACCAAGCGTTGGAAGCTTTCCAGCACATCGGGGGCATAGGCTTCCATCTGGTCCAAGAAGGTGCCGGAGATGGAAAATGCCACCTTGAATCTGCCCTCATAGCGTTGAATGAGTTCCAACAACAGGGAATTCATCGGGAGATAGCATTTCTGTGCTACTTTTCGAATGACGTTTCGATTGAGGTAATCGTTCCAATAGTAGTGGTCCTCCCCGATGTCAAAAAAACGGTAAGGCTTAAGCCGGAAGGGTTGATGGACCTGGAAATAAAAACATACGGTTCTCATGCGCGTTGGGCTAAAAGTTTTTCATAGACTGTTACAAGTTTGGCAGCTACATGCTCCCATTTCAATTTTTTCAATTCATCTGCTCCTAACTCGGTAAACATTCGAGCGATACTTTGATAGTGCAGCAATCCAAAAATGGCATCAGCCATCGCGTCTACATCCCAAAAATCAATTTTGATGGCATTATTCAACACTTCTGCCACCCCCGATTGCTTGGAGATAATTACGGGCGTATTGTGCCGTACGGCTTCCAATGGGGCAATGCCGAAGGGCTCCGACACGGAAGGCATCACATACACATCGCTGATGGCATACATGTGATCCACATCGTCCCCTTTCAAGAATCCTGTAAAATGAAATTTAGTTCCCATGCGAAGTTCGGCCACGCGATCTACCATCTTGTTGAGTAGATCTCCTGACCCGGCCATGACAAATCGAACATTGGGATCTCGATCTATCACCTTTTTGGCGGCCTCCACAAAATACTCTGGACCCTTTTGGTAAGTAATCCGACCTAGAAACGTTACGATTTTTTCAGGTACTTTTTTCTGAAAAGAGGACTTGATGATGCTCGCATCAAGTACCGCGTTGTGCAAAACAGTTACCTTTTCTGGGGGGATGCCGTACTTCCGCACACAAATATTTTTGGTCAACTGACTTACTGCTACCACATGGTCTGCGGCATGCATGCCCGCACGTTCGATTTCAAAGACCGGAAAGTTGACCGACTCCCCAGATCGATCATACTCTGTTGCATGTACATGGACGACCAAGGGCTTACCACTGATTTCTTTGGCGGCGATGCCTGCAGGATAGGCTAGCCAGTCGTGTGCATGGATGATGTCAAAGTCACTTCGGTCTCGAGCGATCTGAGCCCCTACCAGAGCATAGCGAGACACTTCCTCCATGAGGTTTTTCCCGTATTTGCCGCTAAACTGGTAATTGGTAGAAAAAATACTTTCAGCTACATCCGTACGGTCATGTAGGGTGTAGTCGGTATATTTTTTGAACTCTTGAGGCCCTAGGTAAGGAACCAAGTGGCTATTCACTTCTAAATAGGTCAGATTTTTCCAAAGTTTTTTAAATCTTCGCTCCCGGTAATCGATGGTTACCCCGCTGGCATTGACAAAATCAGCCACAGGTTCTTCATCCCCCCAGAGTTTGGGTACCACAAAAATCACCTCTTGCTTGTGGACATTCATCCCTTGGATCAATCCATAGCAAGCTGTGCCAAGTCCTCCAGAAATATGGGGTGGAAATTCCCACCCAAACATGAGTACTTTCATAAAAAATGCGTTAAATCTGTTTGACTAAGTCCATCATGCGGAGCAGCTCTGCAATACTCCAAGCCTGGGAGACCGATCCTTTGGGGCGGTGTGGAGCATCCCCGTCGTAAATCTCAGCTACAGTGCCCACTCCATACTGCGTCATGACGCCATCAAAGCCTTTGATAATTTTCTCTACGAAAATTTTAGCGGCTTTACCGTGTAACTTGAGGTATCCCTCAGCAAAATGTCCCAGAAGCCAAGCCCAGACAGTTCCGTTGTGGTAGGCATGGTCTCGACTGATTTGATTGCCAAAATAGTAGCCCTTGTATCCTGGATCGTCAGGAGACAGGGAGCGCAATCCCCTCGGCGTAAGTAGTTTGGATTTGACGATTTCCAACACCTTGTCGCACTTTTCCTCCTCCAAAATCACGTAAGGGAGGGAAGTAGCAAACACCATATTGGGACGAATGGACCAATCCTTTTCTTCATCATTGACCACATCTGCCAAGTATCCGT
>JBANGF010000189.1:0-5817 GCA_037975655.1 Bacteroidota bacterium
TGCGGTGATTAAGGCCATGCCGCCTAAACCAGCGAAGAAACTAAATATGAGGACCAGTCCAAGACCTGAATTTTGGATTCCTGTTTCGATAGCAATGGTTTTTGCATCGGTGAATGGCAATCGGGCAAGTTTAGCCGTCAGGTAGCCGCCACCTAAACCGATAAAATTATGTACTAGCACCCAAAGGAAGATGGCACCGATGTAGGTCTTAAATAAATCGTAATTGCCAAGAAGGGCAATTAATACCAAGGCGCTAAAAATGACTAAACTGAGTGGTTTGATTGCTTTGGCTAACTTTTTGGATAGCTCGGGAAATTTGGATGTGGTAAAAATTCCAAGAATCAAGGGGATGCCCAAGATAAGTCCTATGGTCAAAAATACTTCAAGCGTGTCGAGTTGAACTTCCTGAAGCAGTTGGGAGGTGGGAGCATAGTTACCGGCCCAAAAGGAAAAGTTAAATGGGGTCAGAAAGATGGCAGCCACACTCGATACGGCAGTTAAACTGACTGAAAGTGCCACGTTTCCTTTGGCAAGGCTGGTCAAAAAGTTAGAGACATTTCCACCTGGGCAAGCTGCTACGAGAAACATGCCTAGGGCAATACTGGGTGGGGGATTGAGGAGTGTAACTAATACCCAAGTAAGGAAAGGCAATACGAAAAATTGGGAAAAAATCCCGATCAAAAATCCTTTCGGGTTTTGGACAAGGTATTGAAAATCTGCCCATTTCAACTCCAAGGCTACCCCATACATGATGATTGCCAGTGCGATATTGAGCCCAAGCAAGTTGTCTGGAGAAAAATTGAGTTGTACTGAATCTAGCGCATTGGGTGAAGCCATTGCTCTAAAATCAAGTTATTATTGGAAAAATCAAAATGAAAGAGATGGGTGCCCTAGGTTTTGGTCAGCGCAAGGATTCAAAACTTAATTTTCTTCAACTTTTCCAATTCCGCTCACTTCTTTTTTAATGATTCGTGGATTTCCGGAGTAACTTACTTTTCCTATGCCATCAACGACTAGGGAGAGTTCACCCTCACAGTGTATTTCCACTTTTCCAATACCCGAACTGTTTACCTCCATGTTCTCCACAATCAATTGAGAGGCATCCAATTTTCCGACTCCATTATTTTCGAAAATTGCCCTAAATGCGTTCCCTTTAAGTTTAATGTTGCCAACCATATCGAAATTTGCATCAATTTCTTGGGCCTCCAGTTCCAATTCTAGATTTCCGACTCCATTGCCCAACAACTTTAGGTTACCAACTTTGAAGAGCCCATTTGTTTTGACATTCCCTACACCATCGTAGTTTAATTCGGTAAGTTCCTTTAGAGCAATTCTTATTTTGAAATCTCCTTTATTGAAATTAAATCCGCCTATTTTTTTCTCCATTTCTAGTACCAGCAAATCGCCTTGTTGGTCAATGGTCAACTTATCGATAAGTTCCGCTGGTCCTTCCACTTCAATGGATTCTTCATTTGATTGTGTAATGGTCAAATTGAATACCCCATCAGTTTGTAATCTTTTCACACCACTAAGAGTTTTTTTCTCTTGGATTTCGTTTTCTGAACTATAGGAATTGCTTGACTCACAGGAGAAGAAAAGCAGGAGTACGGGAATGGCGAGGAAATGGGAAAGGATTTTCATAGCAGTGTCTAGTTTCGATTTGAGTAGCGAAAAATAGACCAATTCAAAAAAATCCCATTTTCAGCCAAATTAGGCATTCTTATAAATATAAGTTGTTCGTAATCGAACGCCTAGTTGTCTCACTGTCCACTTTTGGAAGGCCTTATTTTGAGTTGCGCACTGTTTGCGCCTTAAAATTCCCAACGAGTAAAGACTCCATAATTTTCTCTAGCAGTTTTTCCCGGGCCATATGCATCAAAGTTGGCTCCCAGCCCAAATCCCAGTGGACCTTTCTTAAAGCCTGCTCGAAGGTAAAGGAAACTTCTGTTGTGAAATCCCGCAGCCATGCCCTGGCTGTAAGTAAGTTGAAGACGAGTATAAAGCGACAACTTTTCTGTGAGGGCAGGTTTGTATTCATAGAGTCCAAAAAACTTTAAATTCTGTGCACTTGTCAGTTGATAAGAAAGGACAATGATGGCAAGAATTTCTTTGGAAGCCTTGCTATGGGTAAGTCCAAGGGTAGTTCCAAATCCGGCCACTGAATTGGCTTCGGCACCAGCCGCAAGGGAGAGTCCAGATTTACCCAAAGCATAATTCACTTGGAAAGGGATCACTACGGAGTCTCCTAGTCGCTTTCCTTTGGCGTAATTTTCGGAGAAAACGGCAATTGCCAAAACACTAAACTTACTTTTCGGGGTGAAATTTCGTTTCATTACCAGTTGATAATCCAAGCGTTCGTGACCAAACATCAATTCCATAGGAATGGGAGGAACTGGAGCTTGAGCTTGGGCGAAGGTTGAAATGGAGAAAAAGGAAATGAAAAATAAAACTGACAGAGAGTAGTAGGAACTAGTGCTTTTCATAGGTTTGAACTTGAGGGAAATCGAAATAATTCATTTTTTACTCTTCCTTTGACTTGATTTCAAAAGGAAGGTTTAGGCTTGAGGTTCTGAATAATACTTTTTTGGTACGTTTTTTTTGAGAAAAACTTTAAAACAAGAATATAGCTTACCAAACTAGAGAAAATTCCTAGCAATGCCCCAGCCCAGATATCCATCAGAAAATGTTGCATTAAATACACCCTACTCAACCCGACAAAAAAGGCAATACCCATCACGAGATAATGTAGTTTGTATTTTTTGGGTACTATCAAAAATAAAAATGAAGCAAGCATAAAAGCAGTGGTGGTGTGGCCGGAAGGAAAACTTCCCCAATGATGTAGTTCAATGCCGGGTACTTCGTAAAATGGAACATCCTTTAAGTATTCTGCTGGCCTTGGCATTCCACCAAAGACCCATTTTTTACCAATGTGAACCAGAATCAGATGAATTACGGAAGATAAGGCAAAAAGTACTAAATAGCAGTATTTGTGAAAAACAAGTAGGAGGAGGGGAATTACTAACACTAATCCATCTCCAAGATGGGTAAGATTCGAAAAAAGCACATCCCAAACGGGATGATGGTGCTGATTAATTTTTAGTTCAATAAAACCTTTCTCATAAAATGGAAGTAGGACCAGGCCAGTAAATAAAACAACAAAAAAGTAGGTCCAAAGAACTGAAACCTTATTCTTCTTTTTCATTACCATTTACTAAAAGTGGGAGGCTAGTGGGACAAACTTATAAGCCAAAAGTTAGTAATAAATTAGATTTATCGGTTGGATAAAATCTATTACTAAGATTCGATTGGCTTCAATCCAACTCTCTAAGGTCCACAGGAACTACACGGGAAACTCCAGCTTCAATCATGGTAATGCCATAAATGATATCCGTGCTTGCCATAGTTCGTTTGTTGTGAGTCACGATGATAAATTGGCTTTCTGCACTGAACTTCTGGATGATATGGTTGAATTTATCAATGTTGGCATCGTCAAGCGGTGCATCCACCTCATCAAAAATACAGAAAGGTGCTGGTTTCAGCAGGTAGATGGAGAATAGCAAGGAGGTTGCCGTCAAGGTTTTTTCACCCCCACTCAACTGGTTGATGGTTAAGGGTCGTTTGCCTTTTGGTTTGGCCATAATTTCGATGGCAGACTCCAAGGGATTTTCAGGATCGACAAGCGTTAGATCACAATCGTCCTGCTCAGTGAATAGGGAGCGGAATACCCGAACAAAGTTTTCCTTGATCTTACCAAAGGCATCCAAAAAGGTTTCTCTTGCGACTAAGTCAATCTCCGAAATCGTCGAAAGGAGGGATTCTTTTGCCTTAATCAAGTCCTCTTTTTGGGTTGTGATGAAGTCATAGCGAATCTTGATTTCATCGTAGGCTTCCATGGCCATAGGGTTGATTGGACCTATTTTATCAAGACGGTCTTTTTGCTTGTGAACCAATTCCTTGAGATCTTCTTCTTTGAAACCAAGAAACGCTTCGTCTACCGAGGGGTTTTCAGCCATTAGGGCCTCCAAGTCCAAATCAAACTCCACATTTAGGCGTTCCTTCATCCCGGCCATTTTGAGTCGAATTTCATTGATTTGGGACTGCAGGGCGAGTACCAAATCATCGTAACCTTCCTTGGCTTTTTGCAAACCTCGGATTCGCGTATCCAGTTCGTCAATCAAACCTCGAGTACTGTAATAGATTTTTTCAGCCTCAGTGACTCCTGACTCAATGTCCTCTTTCTCGGTGTAAAGGGCGATCAATTCATCGTCTTTGACTTCGTTGTTATCAAGGAGCGATTTAATTTCAGCATCTAAGTGAGACAGTTCCTCTTGGGATCTTTCGATGCGCTCTTTTGAACTTTCAAATGCAGCTTGCTTGAAACTGATCTCTTGTTCCGCATTACTTACCCGGTTGAGCTGCTGGATGTAAGTGATGTTCTCTTGATTGAATAGCTGTGATTTATCTGCTAGGAGCTTATTTACTTCTTCCAACTCTTCGGTCACCTGAAGTAGTTGTTCATTTGACTCCTCAAAAAGGGCTTTTTCTTTGGTGAGCTGGGGTTGGATTTGCTCCAAACTTTCTTCCAGACTGGCAATTCGAGCCAGGATATCTTCTCGCTTGGTCGCATTGGAGGTGAGCAATTCTGAAAGTTGCTCCTTTTTGGTACGAACGGAGATGTATTCAGAATTCATAGCCTGAAACTTGGCCTGACTTTCTTCCAAGGCCTTTTTGTAACTAAACTCCTTCAGTTTGGTCAATTCACCCAACTTTTGATCTAAGTTGGCCCTTGAGGTGCTTACTTTTTTGTTCAGTTCTTTGATTTCCTTTTCTAACTTTTCCAGGTTCTTGGCTCTACCGATTCGCTTGCCTTCAAATAAGCCCACTGAACCCCCGGATAACGAAAACTTCTTCTTAATGTATTTGCCTGATTCAGAAAGAAAAACGCCTTCTTTTTGGCTCGGAAAATCCGGATAATCACCTTGGACAATGTACACATTGTCTAATATGTAATTGATCAGGCGACTGTATTTGACATCAAACTCAATGATCTCTGTGGCAGCACGTGCATTTGGGAAAATCTGGCTTTGGCTAGGAGAAAAATGTTCAAAATGGGCTAGAATAAAAAAGTTGGCTTTTCCTCTTGCCGCATCACTGAGCAATTGGATGGCAGCAATGGCCTCAACCTCGGTATCTACTACGTAAAAGTTGAGGTAGTTTTCAAGGTAATTTTCGATGGTCACCCGGTACTTTTCATCGGTTGTAAGTAGATCGGAGAGTAGGGGAACATCCTTGCCCCAACTTGGATTCTTCTTCAAAAACTTGATGGCTTCGGGAAAGCCTTCCAGATTTTCAACCAAGGATTTGGTCAAGTTGTATTCATTCGTTTTCGAATCCAGTTTGCGGGAAACCTGAGTCAATTCCTCTCGAATCATTTCGACGATACGACTCGTTTCCTCTACTTTTTGATCCTGCTCTTCCTGTTTTTGTTTGAGCAAGTCAAAAGCCTGCTGGGCCTCATCGAGTTGTGCCTTGATCAGGGTTAAGTTTTGCTCAAAATCCGCGAGACTGGCTTCCTGGGAACTATCATTTGAGGAGGTGCGCTCCAGTTCTTGTTTGAGGGTAGAACATTGAATCTGCTTGATTTCAACTTCTTTACCCGCTTGGTAGAGGCGCTCTTTGATTTGAGAAACCTGCTGACTGAGTTCCTTGTGCTGCTCTTGCTTCGCTGAAGCAGCAGTTTTTTGAAGATCGTAGGATTCCCGTAATTGGGCCACGAGCACTTCCTTTTCTGCTAAAATCTTTTCAGCAGCTTCTTTC
>JBANGF010000194.1:0-2778 GCA_037975655.1 Bacteroidota bacterium
ACTGGAAGACCGCCTTCTGCAAGGCAGGAAAATCGGTAGTCAATTCCAATTCTTCGTAGGTTCTCCCTTGCACGATGTAAAATTGGGACCCATTACTTCGTTTTTGTGGATTGATGTTATCCCCCTGTCGGGCTGCAGCAAGCATTCCTTTAATATTTACATGGTTTCGAAGGATTTCTGCAGGCAGCGTTGGCCATTCTTGGGCAGGAAGCCCTTCCTTCCCATACACATCCCCGCCTTGAATCATGAAACCCTGAATTACTCGGTGAAATTGGGTGGAATCAAATCGTCCCGATTCAGCCAAATCAAGAAAATTCTCCTTATGCTCCGGTGTGTCGTCAAATAAAACGGCTTTGATTTCTCCATGTCGAGTAGAAATGGTAACCACATAATCTTTGTCTTTGCCACAAGCCGTAAAACTCAGCAGTGAAAGAATAAAGAAAAAAATCTGCATTTTTTGGTTCATATCAATGAGGGGACTGTTTGATTTGTTCTAAAATTGTTTTTCCTCCCGCTTGAAGGACTTGCTTAGCCAGGGATTCGCCTAACTCCACTGCCTGAGTTGCCGGTCCACTCACTTCCAACACGATTCGCTGCTGTCCATCCAAACTCACAATGCCACCTTTAAGCTGAACTTGATTTTCTACCAGTGTAGCCAAAGCAAAAACAGGAATGCTGCACCCTCCTTCCAAAACCCGGAGGTAGGCACGCTCTGCTAGCAAGCAAACATGGGTCGAGGCATCATTGCAAGCAGCAACGATGGCTTCGCGAAGCTTGGGGTCAAGACTCGTAGAAGCCTCAATGGCGATGGATCCTTGACCCACCGCAGGGATAAATTGATTTAAATCCAGGTGTGCGACCAAAAGATGGTCGTAACCCATCCGGTGCACCCCCGCATAAGCCAAAAGCAGCGCATCACAGTGTCCCTCCTCCATCTTGCGAATTCGAGTTTGTAGGTTCCCACGAACTTCCTCCGTCTGGATATGGGGGTAAAAATGCTTGAGGGTGGCAATTCTTCGGGTGGAGGAAGTGCCAACTACCAAGTTAGCATCACGTAAGGAAACTCCTTTCTTCGTAGAAAGAAGCACATCTTGGGCCTGTTCCCGTGCTGAAAAAGCAATCAACTCCAACCCCTCCCCCAAACTGGAAGGCATATCTTTTGCCGAGTGAACTGCAATCGAAATACTTCCATCCAGGAGTTGATCTTCCAATTCTTGAGTAAACACCCCTTTGGACCCAATTTTTGAAATGGAGACATCCAACACCTGATCCCCCTTGGTATCAATCGGAACAATCTCAGTTGCCAGCCCAGCTTTTTGAAGCAAGTCTGCCACATGGTGCGCTTGCCAAAGGGCAAGTTTACTGGCTCGGGTTCCAATTTTTACAAGTTGTTGACTCACTGTTTTTCTAGTTTTGACTTTTTCCCACCACTAATGGGGTGCTTTCGGCTGCAAAATTTACACCAGCAGCCCAATCGAATTTACTTTTGACTTACCAAATCAAAGTCCCTCACAAATCTATTTTGGCAACTACAATCCCAAGAACCTTGCTTTCCATCTCCTTAGTTTTTGGACATCATCAAGAGAATCTCCATGGACAAGTCGGTGAAAATCATTTTCGCATTGCCATTCCGTTCCAAATGGTAATGCGCTGTATTGAAGGTTTGGTAGAGTTGAAGCGCATGCTCTTCAGTCAATACCTTTTTGCTGATGTTATTGATAAAAGCCCGATCCTCGTCTGTGGTGCGAAGGAGGTGATCCATATCCAGATTTTTCAACAAAATCTCTCGCGTTACATTCAACCCTGCCAGCATCAAGGACTTTTGGGATTCCTTATCGGCTTTGTGAAATTCGTCGGAGAGGGCGAATAAATCCTTTAAATTTTTAGTGGCGCAAAGACGAAACCAGTCCCGGAGCTGGCGGACCGTCTGGTCTTCCACCTGATCAATCAAGCGATAGGCCGCGCGTAGGTTTCCATCAGCTAGCATGGCGATTTGCGCCGCTGCTTTCGCATCACATTGGCCGGATTCTACCAGGTGGGTACTTACTTCTTCATCCGTAAATGCACGAACTAGGATCTTTTGTGTTCGAGATAAAATCGTCGTCAGCAATTGATCCGCCTGCGAAGTGACTAGTAGGAACAGGGTTTTGGCAGGTGGCTCCTCAATGATTTTGAGCAAGGCATTGGCTGCTGAAGGGTGTAAATATTCGGGAGCCCAGATCAACATAATCTTGTACCCTCCCTCAAAAGACATCAGCGACAGCGTCTGAATCATCTTTCTAGCTGCGGCCTTGGTAATGTTTAACTGCTTTTTTTCGAAGCCATTGAAGTAGATGAAGTCGTGCACATTGCCATAGGGCTGGCCCAGCACAAACTTTCTCCAATTGTCCATTAGGTCGGTTTTCTCTTCCTTACCCTCTTCGTCCCCCTCCTCTTCTTTGGAAGAGGCGACTACGGGGAAAGCAAAATTCAAATCCGGAAGGATCAATTTATTCATGCGCTGACAGGAGCCGCAGGTACCACAGGAATCCGTCTCCGTTTTTGCCTCGCAATACAAGTAACTCGCCAAAGCCAAAGCCAGGGTTAAGTTGGCCGAGCCTTCTGGTCCATGAAACAAAAGTGCATGGGCAAGGTGGTTTAGCTTCACTGCGTTGAGAAGCTTTTCTTTGGTTTCCGGAAGTCCAGGTATGGCTGCAAACTGCATGGTGCGGTGGGTCAGGAAGTTTTATCCCAAATTCTATAGCTTTTGGTCAATTCAAAAACCTTGTCCAATATTTC
>JBANGF010000198.1:0-3934 GCA_037975655.1 Bacteroidota bacterium
GAAGATTATTTCGTGAGTTTGGAATCGTAGTGGCGGGATCGGTTCTGATTTCTGCTTTTGTCGCACTTACGATGACTCCTATGCTGAGTGCACGCATGCTTAAAAATAGGGAAAAGCAAAATGCATTTTATCGATTTACTGAGCCCTTCTTTGTCAAGTTGAACCTATTCTACGAACGGACATTGACTCAATTCATGAAAATAAAATGGGTTTCTTTCCCAATTATCGGAATCATGGGCCTTGGGATTTATTGGTTGTTTTCTAACCTGCAAACCGAGTTGGTACCGATGGAGGATCGATCCGAATTGCGAATCAACATGACTGGTCCCGAGGGAGCCACTTTCTCTTTTATGGACCAAGTCATTACGGACTTGAATTCACAGTTAACCAAGGAAATTCCTTCATCGGAATTGGCAGGCATTACAAGTATGACCTCTCCGGGATGGGGTACAGCAAATACCAACTCGGGTTTTATTCGTCTATTTTTAACAGATGCTTCCCAGCGTTCCCGTACTCAGCAGGAGATCTTTACGCAAGTGAATGGTTCCCTTAAAGGGGTGACAGCAGTGCGTGCTTTTGCGCAGCAGCCCGCCTCCATTGGCGATCGTCGTGGAGGTCTTCCCGTTCAGTACGTCCTTCAAGCGCCTACCTTGGAAAAACTCAAAGAAGTAATTCCACCCTTCTTGGAGAAGGCTTCCCAGAATCCAGCCTTTATTTTCACGGACATTAACCTGAAGTTTACCAAGCCCGAATTGGAAATTGAGATAGATCGAGAGCGGGCAAGAAATATGGGCGTGTCCGTACAGGAAATTGCCCGTACCCTGCAACTCTCTTATTCAGGACAGCGATTTGCCTACTTCATTCGGGGAGGCAAGCAGTACCAGGTGATTGGAGAGATGCAGCTTCAAGACCGAAATGAACCGGTCAATTTGAGAATGCTTTACGTGAGAGGGGATAATGGGCAGCTCATTCAATTGGACAACTTGGTTCGTGTCGTGGAGAAAAGTACGCCACCACAGCTCTATCGGTTCAACCGATTCGTGAGTGCCACCATCTCCGCAAACTTAGCTGATGGCGTGACTATAGGTGCCGGTTTGGATGAAATGGATAAAATTGCTGCTGAAGTTTTGGATGATTCCTATGCTACGGATGTGACTGGTCCTTCCAAAGAATTTAGAGAGAGTTCAAACAGTTTGCTGTTCGCCTTTATTTTTGCCTTGGTCTTAATCTATTTGGTGTTATCTGCGCAGTTTGAAAGTTTCGCCGATCCATTAACCATCATGTTTACGGTTCCTTTAGCCATTTTTGGTGCTCTGGCCACGTTGTGGGCATTTGACTTTACATTGAATATCTTTAGTCAAATCGGCATCATCATGCTGATTGGTTTGGTCACCAAAAACGGCATTTTGATTGTTGAATTTGCCAATCAACGGAAGGAGGAAGGCATGAATGTGGATGAGGCGATTTTTGGGGCGGCTATATCTCGCCTTCGGCCGATTTTAATGACCAGTTTATCTACCATTCTGGGGATTTTACCGATCGCCTTGGCCCTAGGAGCAGGTGCGGAAAGTAGAGTACCTATGGGTGCTGCAGTGATTGGTGGGCTTGCGTTTTCTACTATATTGACGCTATTCATTATCCCTGCAGTGTATACCTACCTTACTTCTAAAAAAGGAGTTTTAGCAAAAATCTCATGAAAAAAGGAACACTTTTGCTTCTAGCCATCCTGTGCATGACTGGGGTTTGGGCTCAAGCGCAGGAAACACTTGATCTAGAAAAAGCACTTCAAATGGGCTTGGAGAATAACCTCCAGGTGAAAATTGGGGTTGAAAACCGCAACCTCCGCGAGCTGGATACGAAGATTGCTGCAGGAAACTTGTTTATGCCTACCCTGAATGCCAACTACCTACGTACTTTTTCTACGGAGGATGTGACGCAGACCTTTGTGAGTGACCCCAATAATCCCCGTCAGATCGATGCTGCCAAATCCAGAAATAAAGCCTACAGTGTGGTTGGGATCTATGGATTTCGCCCTGAATCCTTGGTGACTATCCGTCGACTTGGGATGTTGGAAGAAATCAGTGATCTGGATGCTAAGGTAATTGTAGAGAATACAGTAGCTGGGATTTCGACAGCCTATTACCGCTTGATCTTGGAATTGCAGCGCTACAAGGTGCTCCAACAAACCTTGCAATTGAGTAAAGCACGGTTGGAAATAGCAGAGGCCCAGTACGATTTGGGAGGAGCAGGAAAAAGAGACTTTCTTGCGGCACAAGTAGACTACAATGGAGATTCCAGCTTGTTGATGACACAGATTCAAGTCATCCAAAATGCCCGAGTCAACCTAAATGAGTTACTCGCTCAGGATGCTACTACAGACTATGTGATTCAAGACAGCACCATAAACATTGGGGACCGCTTGTCCATCGAAAACCTTTATGAAAGCGCATTTCTTGAAAATAAACTCCTGTTAGTCAATCAGCGAAGAAATAACGAGGCCTTTCTACGGGTTAAAGAATTGCAAGCATCTCGGCTTCCTGGTATCAACCTAAATTCAAGTTATACGAATTCCGTTTTCAACTCAGACGCAGGGTTCCTGATCCAAAATGAGAGACAAGGGCTAAATTATGGAGGAACTATCACTTTCAATCTATTCAGTGGATTCGCGCTCAATCGACGGATTCAAGGGGCTAAGGTGAATCAACGCATACAAGATTATTCTTTAGAGCAGTATGAAATTCAGTTGAAGTCGGATATCCAACGAGCCTACAATACCTACGACACAAATCTAGGATTACTTTCTATTGAGGAAAAAAACTACCAGGTAGCCAAAGAAAACTCAGAAATAGCATTGGAACGCTTCCGCTTGGGAATTGCTTCCTATCTTGAATTTAGAGACGCTCAGGTCAACTTGCTCTCAGCAGAAAATAGACTGATTACCTCTATTTTTCAGATCAAACAACAGGAGATTGAACTGCTCCGCCTTTCTGGAAAGATATTTTTTACCAACAGTATGGAGGACTTTGAAGGTCCTGCAGATTAAATTAAAAGGAGGTTTAAACCTCCTTTTTTAATTTAAACCAAAATCACAGAATTTAATTTGGCATAGCCTTTGCCAAGGTTACCCAAACTAAGCGGAGTTAGGCTCCACTAGAATGGAAAAAAAGAAAGGAATACTACTTGCCGTTGCAGTAGGGATTTTTTTAGGATTAGGAATCCTAGGTTACTTTAATAATTGGTTTAGCAAGTCCTCAAAACCGGAATTTATTCTCGACATAGCAGGGATTCAAGCCCGTGGAACCCTTCGCGTGGCTGTCGATAATAATTCGAGCAGTTACTACATCTATCGTGGAAGGAGAATGGGCTATGAATACGAACTTCTTTTAGATCTTGGGAAGCGCCTGGGTGTTCAAGTAGAATTTATTGTGGCTTCAGACATTGATGAGGCTTTTGCTCAGTTGGAGGATGGTCGAGTGGATTTGATTGCGATGAATCTGCAGCAAAATGCGGATACACAGCGTGATGTGACTTACACGGAAGCAATTGGCTCAATGAGTACTGTCCTTGTGGGAAGAGAAAAATTGCGCGCTTGGGACAGTTTGGGAAAAGATACGGTAGTGGTACGCAAAGGGGCGGTGTACAGCAGCCAACTTGTACGGTTGAAGGATTCATTAGACCTCGAGTTCAGCATTTTGGAGGTTCCAGATCACGAAGAGATTCTACTCGATCGACTAGTAGAGAAGGAAGTAAATTGGACTGTTGCTGAAAGGACGGTGGCACAAACTAATGCAACCTATTACGATGAACTTCAATTGGGTTTAGATCTGTCCAAAGAAGAGCCTGTTTCTTGGGCCATGAGGAATACATCCATTGAAATGTTACAACTAGTCAATACCTGGCTTCTGGAAAAAAAGAAACGATTTATACCCGATCT
>JBANGF010000222.1:0-4763 GCA_037975655.1 Bacteroidota bacterium
ACCGCACTGGAGAACGTAATGGTGCCGTTGGAGTTGAAAAAAAGAACGAATGCCAAGGAAAAGGCCATGGAGTTATTGGATAAAGTAGGGTTGAAAGATCGAGCGACACATTACCCGACCCAACTTTCAGGTGGGGAGCAGCAGCGTGTTTCCATTGCAAGAGCCTTTGCGAATGCGCCTAAAATACTTTTTGCCGATGAGCCGACGGGCAACTTGGATACCGAAACGGGAACGATGATCGAAAACTTGATTTTTGATTTGAATAAAGAACAGGGAACTACGCTGGTACTGGTGACGCACGACCTGGAACTGGCGGCCAAAACCCAGCGCATCATTCACATCAAGGGCGGAAAAATACAGGAGGAGACTCATGCCTGATTTTGCCTGGATTTTAAAAATGGCGGGGCGGGATTTTAGAAAAAATCTCACCCGACTACTGCTCTTCGTTTCCTCCATTGTCGTGGGTATCGCTGCCTTGGTAGCCATCAGCAGTTTTGGAGAAAACCTAGTCAAAGACATTGATAACCAGGCCAAGGAGCTTCTGGGTGCGGATTTAGTTTTGGAAAACAGCAAACCTCTTGGGGAATTGGGCTTGGATTCTCTTGCCTTAGAAACCGCCTCAGAGGTCAATTTTGCTTCCATGGTTGCTTTTCCCAAGCGAGATGCCAGTCGATTGACGCAAGTGCGTGCATTGGAAGGGAATTTTCCTTTTTATGGAAAACTGGAAACGCTACCGGTTGAGGGTGAGGCCAGCTTTAGAAGTGGAGGCAAGAAGGCGCTCGTAGAAAAAGTGCTTATGGCTCAGTTTGATGCAAGAGTGGGGGATTCCATCAAAGTGGGTAACCTGAATTTTGAGATTGTCGGAGAACTTCAAAAAGTGCCTGGACAAACAGGTATTACTGCAAGCGTGGCTCCGGCTGTATACATTCCTTTGGGATACTTGCAAGAAACAGGTTTGGTGCAGTACGGAAGCCGAGTGGAATACAATCGCTATTTGCAATTTGCTCCAGGTACCGATGTGGCCAAAGTAATCAAGCCTTACGAAGCCCAGTGGGAACTTGATCGTATCGATGCAGATACGGTCGAAGATCGCAAAGAAAGTACCGGTCGCTCCTTTGGTAATTTGTCTAATTTTTTGAGTTTGGTAGCCTTTATCGCACTACTTCTGGGTTGTGTAGGCGTGGCTTCTGCTGTGAACGTGTTTGTGAAAGAAAAGCTCGCCTCCGTTGCTGTACTTCGCTGCTTGGGGGTGGCTTCTTTGGATGTGTTGTTGATCTACCTCGTGGAGATTGTAGCCATGGGATTCATTGGAGCATTGATTGGCTCGGTGCTAGGGACGGTGCTTCAGTTTGTGCTTCCTGTGGTGTTTGCCGATTTTCTCCCTGTGGAGGTGACGGTCGGGATTTCTTGGAAATCCATAGGCTTCGGCATGGTGACGGGGCTTTTGGTATCTGTGTTGTTTGCCTTATTGCCCTTGCTTAAGGTGCGCAAAGTATCTCCAATGGCCACCTTGCGTCCCGAAACTGCCGATAGCACCCTGCTTAAGGATCCTGCGCGCTGGGCGGTGCTGTTGGGGATCTTGCTATTTATTTTTGGTTTTAGTTTTTACCTCCTTACCAAGGTGACTTGGGCCTTGGGCTTCACTGCATTTGTGCTGATTGCCTTTGGCATCCTCTGGGGAGTAGGTACTGCACTGATGTGGGCCGTGCGCAAATTTTTACCGTTTTCCTTGAGTTACCCTTGGCGTCAGGCCCTTTCCAACTTGTATAGACCTAACAATCAAACCATTTCCCTGATTGCGACCATAGGCTTGGGGACGGCGATGATCAGCACCTTATTTTTCTTGCAAAATCAATTGCTACAAGAAGCCAAGTTTGCAGATAAGAAGGACCAACCCAACATGCTGCTGTTTGATATTCAGACCGCTCAGTTGGAACAAGTGAGGGCAAAAGTAACGGGACAGAAGATGCCCATTTTGCAGGAGGTGCCGATTGTCACCATGCAGTTGAATACCATCAATGGAATTACTAAAAAAGCCAACGAGGAGTTGCCAGAAGAGGAGAACTACAGCCGTTGGCTATACAACCGGGAGTTTCGGGTGACCTATCGGGATTCGTTAATCTCTTCAGAGCAATTGACGGATGGCGCCTTGATTCCCAAGGGGACAAGAGGGGATAGCATCTTTGTTTCCTTTGAAAAAGGATTTGCCACAGGCAATGGGTTTAAGATCGGTGATGAGGTGGAATTTAATGTGCAGGGGCGTCCGATTAAAACCTATATCGGAAGTTTTCGAGAGGTGAAATTCAACCAGGTATCCACCAATTTCTTGGTGCTCTTTCCAGAGGGAATTTTGGAAGAAGCTCCCAAGTTTCACGTGATCATTACCAAGACCAGTACAGATAAGCAAGCCGCTGAAATGCAATCGGAAATGGTACAGGAGTTTCCGAACATCTCCATCATCAATTTGGGTACGATCGTAGAGACGCTTGAAGAGATTTTGGGGAAGATCAGTTTTGTGATTCAGTTTATGGCCTTTTTCTCCATAGCCACGGGTATTTTGGTCTTGATCAGTTCCCTGATCATCAGCAAATACCAACGCATGCGGGAGAGTATTTTGCTACGCACCTTAGGGGCCAGTTCAGCCTTGGTGCGGCAGATCAACACCTTGGAATACTTCTTTTTGGGGAGTTTGGCCTCTTTGTCTGGAATTTTACTTTCCTTCTTTGCAACGTTTTTGTTGGGGAAATTTGTCTTTCAGATGAACTTTAGTTTGGCCTGGAAGGAGGGATTGGTGATTTATTTAGCCATTACGGTACTGACGATTGTTTTGGGCTGGCTGAATGGGCGAAAGATTATCAATCAGCCTCCTATGGAGATTTTGAGAGGGAATGGGTAAAAAAAATCCCCTTTCGATTGAAAGGGGATTTTATCCGTGTACCCAGAGCCGGAGTCGAACCGGCACGAGTGTAACCTCATTGGTGTTTGAGACCAACGCGTCTACCAATTCCGCCATCTGGGCAAGTACTCCATCCATTCCGTTATGAATGGGGATGCAAATATGAATACAAAAATGATTTCCTACAAACTCAAGGATGTACTTCTTGTAATTTTTTTGTGCTCCAAGCCTGAGGTTTTTCAGAAAAGAGCGTTTTTGTAAAACTCCAAACCGATTTAAACAACTGTGAATCACGATACTGATTCAAGGCCGCTTCGCTTTCCCAGTGGCTGTAGGTCACAAAAATATTTTTTTGTTTCTCGTCCTGCCAGAGTTCCAAATGCTGGCAACCTGTGAAATTTCGGATCAAAATTTTATGTGCTTCAAAATTTTCCAAGAACGCAGGCACTTCCTCGGGTCGAAAAGTCATGCGGACCACACGAATCAAACTCATGGCTCAAAATTGATGTAAACCACACTGTCTCGCTTCAATCCCAACAGGTTGCCTCCATGTCCGTGATTGATTCCAATTTCCAATACATCCAAACTATTAAAAAATAGGTAGGGTTCTCCTGCTTCAACTTGGTCATAGCCCGTCTGAAGTTGGCGGTGAGTCTCCCTACCAAATTGAATGGTGAATTTTCCAGGATTTAATTTTTCAAACACCTCACGACTGATGTTGGTGATTAGGTTGCCGTAGCGGTCCACGCGTACCACGTGCCCTATAATCTGCTCTCGGGTAGCCTTGGCCTGTCTCGGCATTAACTTTTTGAATTGGGTAGATGGACCTCCGAAATCATGAATTGCAGCTCCAGAAGCTACTTTCGCTGCAATTGGAGCCAAAATATCCCGGGTTGGAAAGGTAGAGGCCTTCACATGAATGTCCGCAAATTGCACGATAATTCCAGGATCGTAGTCTGCCAGCATGCTAAAAATCCCATTGTTGGGACCAATAAAAATATGGTCCTCTAACTTGATGCCGATGTACCCCGCCGTCGCTGTTCCTGTGGTATTAATGCCCACTAAATGCACGGTACCTTTGGGAAATTCACGGAAGGTGGAGCGCAAAAGAAAGGCAGCATGCTCCAAATCAAAAGCAGCTACTCCATGGGATATATCCACGATTTGTAGCTGTGGATTGATGGATAACATCTTGGCTTTGACTGCCGGTACGTAGTAGTCTGTGTCCCCGAAATCAGATAGGAATGTCACCAAGGCCATAGAAGCAAGTAAAGTAAAATTTTGTAGTTTTGTTTGTTGGGGAGTGAACAAAAATAGACATTTTATTCTTTCACCTTCACGGTGTACCTAATCAAAACAAAACTTTGGTCGAAAAAGTAATTACCCTTGAGCATGTCCCTTTGGCTGAGTTCTTTGGCACTGCCAATGAAAACATCCGCCAAATTGCGCAGGCCTTCCCTCAGTGTAAAGTAATTTCTCGAGGAAATGAAATCCGAATTCAAGGCAGTCCACCTGAAATATTGCGGATCAATGACTTGATCAATATGCTTTTGGAACATTTTGAACGCTTTGGACACCTCAGCCCAGAGCATGTCAAAGATTTCTTGGCCATTGAAGGTGGTCCTTTTGAGGAAGCAAATAAGGATCAGGTAATTGTCTTTGGAAATAAGGGCTTGGTCATCAAGCCTAAGTCAGCCAATCAGCGCAAGCTCGTAGAAGCAGCCTACAAAAACGATCTGGTATTTGCATTAGGTCCCGCAGGTACAGGCAAAACGTACATTGCGGTAGCTCTCGCCGTGCGTGCCCTGAAAAATCGGGAAGTGAAACGGATCATCATTACGCGACCAGCTGTAGAAGCAGGGGAGAA
>JBANGF010000229.1:0-3357 GCA_037975655.1 Bacteroidota bacterium
TTTGTGTGTGTTTCTAGCTGATTTGTCAAAACTAAAGGTTCGTGCGATGTTGAATCCATAAAAGATATCTCCTTTTCCCCAAGATCCTACGTTCTGCCCGATGAATTGCTTCTCCACCATGCCACGAGCATTGGTGAGGTGGAATTGAAAGACGTGTCCGCCAGTTTCGATATCTACTCCCAAAGAAAGTGCATCCCGGTAGGGATAGGGAAATGCCGCATTACCACCACCATCGTCGTCATCCTCGTCATCCTCTAGTTCGCGGAAAGTATGGTAGTATTCTGCGGAGAGCGTAAAGCGCTGACTCAACTTGTATCGACCTCCTGCACCTAAAGCAAAGAGCTGGTTGGGGATGCTTGGATCCTCCACTTTGTTCACATGGATCAGTGTAGGCATCACCTGCAAGGAAAGGTTTTCAGTAAACTTACGGGCCACTAGTACCTGACCCCAGTAGGAATAGCGTTCGATATTGTTGTCAAACTTCATGGTAGATCCCGACTCCATCACATAACCAGTAGGCATGGTGTTGATCCCCCAACCCGCCATGGCAGTGACCGTGACAGGCATTTTATTGGACTGACGCAGCACCTTGTATTTGGTGTACAGGTCGTAGGTCTTTTCGAGGGAACTCCTCCCCGCTCCTACCAGCCACCGGTCTGTTAGGCCATATTCTACCCCTAGGCGAATTTTGGCTTCGTCTAGTCCAAAGAAGTTGGCAATAAAACCAGAATTAACCGCTCCAAAACGGTGGGAAATCCAAAAGTTGAGGTGGTTTTTGGAAATGGTTTCAATAGTCTGCCCATTGATGAGGCGCGAGGCTTTGAAAGTCGCCATAGTGTAAACAGGCTCTTTGGATTGCTCTTCGTCAAGCATACTCAACAGATCATCCTGTGCTTGCACTGAAGTCCAAGTAGTGGATCCAAACAGGATTAGAAGGCAAAAAAAGAGCCCAAAAGCTCCTGATTTAAAGGAATTAGGCCAAATCATAGGGTCACTTTTAGGGTGGTTCCTTGAAGTGAAGTCACGTAGGTTTTCAAACCTCTTGAACCGGTTGAATTAAGACCCTTACCTGCAGTATCAAATCGCGCCCCATGTACCGGGCAGTAAAATTCACCCGAATTAAATATTACCCTTTTTTGTCCTTCGTGGGAACATACCTGCGTCACTGCTGCAAATGCGGTAGCACTTACCCGAGCAATGACAATCCCACTCACAACCACGTAATTACCTACCGTATTCAGTTTTGAATAGGTGGATGAGGTCAGATCTAGGGACAACTCATTTCCTCCAGTTGTTCCACCAGTAGTGGTGGTGGTAGGATCCATGCTTTCGTTGACGCAGCTACTCAAGCCGGAGGCAGCACAGTAAACAGCAAAAAGGGATGCACCTTTGAGCCCTAGACTCTTCAGAAACTCCATACGGTTCATTTTTTCATTCATCATTAAAAGGTTTAGATAGGATTAAAATTAAATTGGGTACTCTTCACAGCTTCTTAGTGGATTCTTAAGATTGGATTAAAATTACCAAATAACTAATTATTTAGCCGATTATGGAATCTACCAACCTACCAAAAGGTTAAACGCATCACTTTAGAAAAGAGATGTGATTTCTTTACTTAAAAAAAGAGGATTTTGTGGCTCTGAGGCCACTTGGATCAATTGGCCTGCTTTTTTGTCAAATCAAGCGCGATGTTGGAGTTGATAATCAATCCATTGTTGTGTTGAAATACATTTTTGCCATTAATTTGCCTTCCATATTGTACGGTTTGATTCAGGTAGCCTCCTTCCAATCTGAAGTTTTTAGAAAAACGATAACCAAGCAAAACACCGATTCGGTTTTGGTCAAAAACATTGGCATTTACATTTTTTCCGAAGCCAACAAATACCTCGTCATAAACAGCCAAATAGGGTGTTTTATCCTGGATTTCATTTCCTTTCAAGGGTACTTGCATCCGAACCATGTACCGCATCCGGTGGAGCAATGGAAACTCATCTTCACGCGTCGAATTAGCGGAAGCATATTTTCCTACAAAGCGCTGTTCCAACATAAATCGATGGGAAAAGTCTACCCTGCCCACTTTTTGGGAAAGTTGAGCCATTTGGAAAATCCGGTGTTCGGTGAATTGCTTCCCAAACCCATTTAATGGGTATTCCCCGTAGGGAAAAGTTTCAATCCAACCGTACCCAACTCTCACTTGGACGGATGGATGTAGGGAATAGTTCAATCCAATTCGCAACAAACTTTGCTGCCAATCCGTGATTACCTCATTTCTACGAAATTGGTATTCGGTATGAAGGCCAAGCTTATTGGAGAGCTTGAACGTTCCAAAGTACGTGTACCATCCAATTTGATTGGAGGTGTTCAGCCTGGTGTTTTGACCAAACGTAGGCAGCGGAGCAAGGAAAAAAAATAGGATTACCGCAAGTAGATAGTGTTTACAAGTCATTTTCTTAACATGGGTTTGTACTACCGAGAGCCAGGAGATGAATAGAACTTTTTTCCATTCATCTTCCTAGCTTCGATAGGCTGTAATTAAAAACCAACTCAACTTAAGATTTTGCTTTCTGAGCAGCCAAGGGGTGATCGGACACAGGAGTGTGGTTTTCCAATCCAATAATCTCTACAGTTCCACCATTTTCAACGTACTCGTGCTCAAATCGGTGTAGGTTTTCCATCACGGAGTGATCGACCAATTTGGTGTTTTTCAAGTCAATGGTCACATGAAATCCTGCTGGGATTTCCTCCAATTTTCGTTTGATACCCAAGTAGTTGGAGAAGATGGCTGCTTTATCAATTTCCACTAGGTACTGGTTATTGCTAAAGGAAACCTGTGTGGGGGCTTTGAAAAATGAGGTAATGGGAGTACCATTAGCCACGTGAATGATCATTTTCAAAACTACTCCAGCTGCGATTCCTATCAATAAATCTTCTACCAGCGTAAACACAATAGTGATTAAGAAAATCGCCAGCTGCTCCTTACCTATTTTAAAAGTATGAATGAATTCCTTGGGATGAGCCAATTTGATTCCTACGGTGATCAGCATTGCCGCTAGTGCTGCATTGGGGATCATTTCGATTACAGGAGTAGCGACCAATACGAAGACCAATAAAAATACGCCATGAAAGAAATTGGCCCAGCGGGTCTGAGCTCCTTGGTTGACATTCGCAGAACTTCTAGCTACCTCAGAAATCATCGGCAATCCACCCAAAAATGCACTTGCCGTATTTCCTATGCCCACCGCAATAAGGTCTTTGTTGGTGTTGGACTTTCTTCGGTAAGGATCTGCAAGATCAATGGCCTTTACGGTCAAAAGAGACTCTAAGGAACCTACTAGGGCAAACATGATGACGTACTTG
>JBANGF010000258.1:0-3172 GCA_037975655.1 Bacteroidota bacterium
TTCGGTCTCTGAAAGTATTCCATTGAAATTTAATTGCGCCTTGTATTTGCCTGGAGGAACTGCATAGCCATCGTAGCTTCCGTAAACAAAAACATTCTTTACGTCTGGCATAACGTTTTCATTTCTGAGGTTCCATAGGAAACGGTTGTGCCCTTTTTTCGCACTCAGCAAGGTAGCTGCTGCTGGACCACCCGGATATTTCACATAGGAAGCATCTTTTTTGTTGGAGTAGGTTCGAATCAGCTTGCCGGTTGCATCCGTAATGGTTAAGGTCACCAGTGTGCTGTCTGTCACCTCAGGGAGGATGTAGTCGAGTATCACCCCTTCAGGCGCGTTTTGTCCAGCCTTGTATTTTGCTTCAGGCAATCCCGTGCCACCCCCAAACTTGTAAGCAGGTTTTGGGGTGAATAAGGTTACTGCCGATGAAGCAGTAGCAACTTGTTGGATGGCTCCCAAATCATCAAGTATCCAAAAAGCCCTGCCCGCAGTTGCTGCCACAAGATCATTGTCTCGGATCATCAAATCAGTGACAGGAACTATCGGCAGATTTAATTGGAAAGTCTGCCAGCTGCTTCCTGCATCTGTAGAAAGGTAAAATCCTCGTTCACTACCCGCATACAAAATGCTTTTGTTCTTGGTATCCTCCCGGATAACTTTGATAAAATCATCTGGCTTTATGCCCTTGTTTATTTTTGTCCAAGTTTTGCCATAGTCAGTGGTCTTGTAGGCATAGGCCCCATAATCATTCAACTTATACCGAGTTGCTGAAATGTAGGCAACCCCTTTGTCGAACGAAGAAAGTTCGATGCTATTGATTTGTGCTTCTGGAAGATCAGCGGGAGTTACATTGGTCCAAGTTTTTCCACCATCCTGGGTCATGTGTACCAAACCACAATCACTGCCTGTCCAGATTACGCCTTTCTCGATCGTAGATTCAGCGACATAAAAGATCGTATTGTAATTCTCTCCTCCCGCACCTTCGTTGGTGAATGGAACTCCCCCTGGGCCTTGTTTTGATTTGTCATTGCGGGTGAGGTCTCCGCTGAGGACATCCCAACTCATTCCCCCATTGCTTGACTTTAACAATACATTGCCTGCATGGTAAATTGTTTTTGGATCATGAGGGGATACCACAATTGGAGCATTCCAATTGAAGCGGTATTTCATGTCCTTGGGTTCGATGGCTAGGTTGAGGGTGGGATAGGCCTGCACATCCTTGGATTCATTGGTTTTCCTATTCAGCACGTCAATATAGCCTTGGTAGCATCCACCAAAGACAAGGGTGGGATCGTTGGGATCAAATGCAAGAAAAGCAGATTCACAACCAGCCCCTGTAGTCCAGTCACGCTCTGTAAGTGCAGGGCCATTGTTTCTGCTTGCTATAATTACGGATGAGTTGTCTTGCTGTCCGCCATATACCTTGTAAGGAAATACATTATCTGTATTCACTCGGTAAAATTGTGCAGTAGGCTGATTCATGATGCTTGACCAGGATTTTCCATAATCAAAACTTATTTCAGCACCCCCATCATCGCCAAGTGCGATGACGTTATTTTTACTTGGGTTGATCCAGAGATCATGGGTATCCCCGTGTTGAACGCGTACTTGAGCAAATGTTTTGCCTCCATCAATGGATTTCATCATTGGGGCATTGAGCACATAAACGATATTTTCATTGATGGGATCTGCAAATACTTCCATGTAATACCAAGAGCGCGAGCTAATGTCTTGGTTGTTGGATAGCAAGGCCCAGGTTTTGCCGGCATCATCCGAACGGTATAAGCCTGATTTGCTTTTTTCAGTTTCTACGATGGCGAATACACGGTTTGAATTTGCACGGGATACGCTGATTCCCATCTTGCCCATCAGTTTTGGCAGGCCCTCAGTGAGCTTGTGCCAGGTATTTCCTTCGTCGGTTGATTTCCAAATCGCAGAACCTGCTCCTCCACTGGATACCGTCCAGGGGAGCCTTCTGTGTTCCCATGAAGTGGCATAGAGGATACGTGGATTGTTCATGTCCATCGAGAGCGAAGAAATCCCTGTGCTATCGTTGATGTACAGCACTTTCTTCCAGGTGGTTCCTCCATCGGTGGATTTAAATACACCACGGTCGTTGTTTGGACCATGCACGGTTCCTTGTGCTGCCACGTATACCAGGTCGGGGTTTGACGGATGAATCGCGATGTCTGAAATATGGCGGGTCTTTTCTAAGCCAACATTTTTCCAGGTCTTTCCAGCATCTGTGGATTTGTACACCCCATCTCCATAGCTAGTCATGACGCCGCGAACTGCATGTTCGCCTGATCCTACATACACCACATTGGGGTCTGATTCGGATACGGCAATCTCTCCTATGGATCCAACCGTGAAATATCCATCCGAAATATTTTCCCAATTTATTCCACCATCTTCTGTGGTCCAGAGGCCACCGCCAGTATACCCAGCATAAAATTTCTGGTCATTTCCTACCACACCGGAAACTGCATTGGCCCTTCCACCACGGAAGGGTCCGATGTTTCTCCATTTGAGATTGCTAAAAAGTGAATCTGGCGAAGGTTTAACTGGCGCTACGGGTTCTGCTTTTTTCTTTTGTGCAGTGGCTACCAAAGAACTGATGCAGAGCATCATCATTAGAAAATATTTCATAATTTTTTGAGTGAAAGATCAATTTACAAAAGAAATGGTTGTTTGAAAGCACCACTGGAAAACAGCTGAAATTTGAAAAAATGAATAATCCATTTACACAAAATTACACCTTAGGCTAATCCAGTAGTTGTATTGCTTCCTACTCGGATGGATTAACTCAGGGTGTATTTGGATGGCTAAGGGTTTTTAGGATTTGCTTCTTCCAAAGCATGCAACACCTTTCCAAAAATGGGAGCGACCGCTCCACCCGCCCAAGCTCCAGAATAATTGGCAGCCAAGTAGAGATCTAGCTTGGGAATGTACAAGACTTGCGTTCCCCAAAATCCCGAATGGCAGTAAGCCTCCATACCATTGACTTGCACGCGGTACATGCCCATCTGATAGTCCATTTTGGCCTGGGTGGGATAGCTTACAGGCTCCAGCATGAGTTCTAAAGTTGTGGGATGTTCAAAGACCTTTCCCTGGAATAGCGCTCGGAAAAAATCGACTAGCTCTCTGGTATTCGAAAGAATTCCTCCCCCTCCGT
>JBANGF010000264.1:0-4480 GCA_037975655.1 Bacteroidota bacterium
CGCCATGAGCATGACTTACTGCAGTACGCAGTAGAATTACTTCAGGATGTCAAAGGTGTCATCCCTGTGGGTACTGCAGCTGAAAAAATAGGCGTCTTCTCCTTCAACATTCAATCCATGCACCCCTTTGATGTGGGGCAGTTGTTGGATGCCAAAGGAATTGCTGTACGTACGGGGCACCATTGCACCCAGCCCTTGATGCGGAGATTGGGAATTGAAGGTACCGTTCGTGCCTCCTTTGCTGCATATAATAGCCGGGCTGAAGTAGAAGTATTTGCCCAAGCGGTCACCAAAATTGCTAGCCTGAAGAATAAATGAGCACGATCGCAGACATACAGAATGAAATCGTAGCCGAATTCGAGATTTTGGGCGAAGACCGAGAATCCACCATCTTCTACATCATGGAGTTAGGTGGTAATCTAGAACCCTTCCCAGAGGACTTTCGTAAGGAGGAATACATCATCCAAGGATGTCAATCCAAAGTTTGGTTGGTCGCAGAGGAAAAAGAAGGCAAGGTACACTATCGAGCCGATAGCAATACCGACATTACCAAAGGTTTGATTTCTTTACTGATACGGGTATTGAACCATCGGAGCCCAAAGGAGATTCTTGAGGCCAACCTGGATTTTATCTCCCGTATTGGCATGGGGAATATCCTAGGCAGTCAACGATCCAATGGATTGGCGGCCATGATGAACCAAATGAAGCGCTATGCCCTAGCCTTTCAAACTAAGCAAAACGCCTAACATGAACGTCGACGAATCCTCTGAAAATAGCATCCAAATTGAGAACCTTCGGGACAAGGTGGTCACTGCCATTAAGTTGGTCTATGACCCTGAAATCCCTGTGGATGTGTATGAACTCGGATTGATTTATGAGATTAGCGTATACCCTGTCAACAATGTCTTTGTATTGATGACGCTTACCTCCCCCAATTGCCCTTCGGCGGAATTTATTCCTTCGGAGGTGAAGGAGAAAATACAACAGATTCAAGGCATCAATCATGTGGAAGTAGAGGTTACCTTTGAGCCTCCTTACACCCAAGACATGATGTCTGAAGTGGCCAAACTAGAATTAGGATTTCTTTAAAACGAAAAATAAACACGCAGAACTATGTATCCTGAAGAATTAATTGCCCCCATGCGCACTGAATTGTCTGCCGTTGGATTCGAAGAATTTCGTACGGCAGAGCAAGTTGCGGCTCACCTCGGACCAAATCATAAAGGAACTACTTTCGTGGTAGTCAACTCTGTATGCGGTTGTGCTGCTGGTGCAGCAAGACCTGGAGTACGGATGGCATTGGAACAGGCAGGCAAAAAACCAACCACATTGGCTACCGTTTTTGCAGGCAATGACCGCGAAGCAGTCGCTAAAGTCCGCGAATTGGTATTGCCTTACCCTCCATCCTCTCCTGCGATGGCCTTGTTTAAAGATGGTGAACTTGTTCACTTTATCGAGAGACACCACATCGAAGGAAGAAATGCCAAAATGATTGGTGACCATTTAGTGGAAGTATTTGAACATTTTTGCGAGTAAGAAAAGTCCTTCGGGACTTTTTTGTTTGCTTCCAAAACAGGGTTATACAATCCATAAAAGGGATTTATTGAATTTCATTACCAAAAACGACTGGTTATCAATAGTTTAGAGATGCTAAATTTACTAGCCTCAAGAATAAGCATACCATTCGAATAATTTATTTAAAAAATGGCCGATTTTAGTAACTTAAGGCCGATTTTAGAGTTCACATCCAAAATAAGCCACAAACAATTACATCATGTCTGATTCTGCCAAACTGTTCTACAAAGGACAAGAATTTGAATTTCCTGTGATCGTAGGTACTGAAAACGAGCCTGCGATTGACATTGCAAAACTTAGAAGTGATACCGGTCTAATCACCCTTGATTCTGGGTTCAAAAACACAGGTTCTACGACTAGTTCAATCACCTTTTTGGATGGTGAAGAGGGCATATTGAGATACAGAGGATACCGAATCGAGGATCTTGCAGAAAAATCAAGTTTCATGGAAGTGGCTTACCTCCTTATCTATGGTGAACTTCCTACACAAGCACAATTTGATGACTTTACCAAGCAGATCACTTACCATACCCTCGTGCATGAGGACATCAAAAAGATTTTGGATGGCTTCCCCTCCAATGCGCATCCTATGGGTGTACTTTCCTCGTTAATCTGTTCATTATCTGCATTTTATCCAGATTCTTTAAACCCAAACAGCACACCTGAAGAGGTTAACTTGAGCATGATTCGCTTATTGGCTAAGATGCCAACCTTTGCAGCTTGGGCTTACAAAAACAAGATGGGACACCCGGTTAACTATCCAGACAATTCTTTGGATTACTGTTCCAACTTCTTGAAAATGATGTTTGCGCTTCCTGCTGAGCGCTATGAAGTAGACCAAGTTGTGGCCAAAGCCTTGGACGCACTCTTAATTCTACATGCAGACCACGAGCAAAACTGCTCCACCTCTACCGTGCGTATGGTGGGCTCCTCTCAAGGACCTATTTATGCATCTATCTCTGCAGGGATCAATGCGCTCTGGGGACCACTTCATGGTGGCGCCAACCAATCAGTAATTGAAATGCTTGAAGCCATCAAAGCAGATGGTGGAAATACAAAGAAATACTTGGATAAAGCCAAAGACAAGAACGATCCATTCCGATTGATGGGCTTTGGACACCGGGTGTATAAAAACTTTGACCCTAGAGCAAAAATCATCAAGAAAGCAGCAGATGACGTCCTGACCAAACTTGGCGTGAAGGATCCAATCCTTGACATCGCGAAGGAACTTGAATTTGCAGCCTTGAATGATCCGTACTTTGTGGATAAAAAACTTTATCCTAATGTGGACTTCTATTCTGGCATCATCTACCGTGCTTTGGGTATCCCTACCGACATGTTTACGGTCATGTTTGCCTTGGGTCGTCTCCCAGGTTGGATCGCTCAGTGGAAAGAAATGACTGAAAAAGGCGAACCTATCGGAAGACCTCGTCAGGTGTACACTGGTGCAATCGAACGAGACTACGTATCGATGCCTAAGCGATAAGCCAACTCATTGGCAATTTTAAGCAGCGCCTTTTTTTTCTTTTCCCCGTCAAACTGACTGAATCGAAAGAAAAGGCGCTGTTTTTTTCACCTTACAGAAAATAAACACTAAGACTTTCTAAAACCATGAAACCAGCATCACTTGAGGAAGCAGTAGCGCTCACCCAAAAATTCACTTCCAGACCATCCAATGAAGAGCTACTTCGCCTGTACGGATTGTACAAGCAAGCCACAGAAGGAGACAATGAAGAAGAACGTCCGGGAGGGTTTGATTTTAAGGCTGCAGCCAAATACAATGCTTGGCTCCTACTCAAAGGGAAATCCAAGGAAGAGGCAAGCACAGCCTACATCGAATTGGTCACCGAACTATCCGGGAAATACCTCTAAAACTCACTCAGCCCTGAAGCAATTTCAGGGCTTCTTTTTTTCAAAGTATTTGGCCAAAATACTTCCCAAAATCAATTGCTGCAAGTGGTACAGCATCACGGGGAGCAAGACAAGCCCCAAGATCGCCGAACTTGGAAATAATACTTTCCCCATGGCTACCCCATGTACCAAAGACTTGGTTGATCCACAAAAAAGTGCGGCAATTTGATCCTCCCGAGAAAAGGAGAGCAATCGAACCAAAATAAATAGGATGCCAAAGACCAGTAATAGGATGGACAACATAAACAGCGCTAATCCTCCCAAACTCAACCAGGAAAAGGAAGCAAATAATTTTTGTGAAAAGGACTCTGAAAAAGTGGTGAATACAATGGAAAGAATCACCGTTTGATCCAAGTATTTCATCCGGTTCAAATAGGGCTTGATCTTGGGAAACAAAGACCGATGCAGAAACAAACCCAAGAGCACCGGGAGTACCACTTTAAAGGACAAATCTAGGATGGAAGCCCAAAGATCCAGTTCACCCACTAATTCCCCTCCTGCCAAACGCATCCATAGCGGAGTTAGCAACACCCCTAACAAACTGGAAATACTGGCATTAAAGATTGCTGCAGCTACATTTCCCCCCGCAATGGAAACTAAGACCACCGAGGCACTGACCGTAGAAGGCAAAGCGCCGAGGTAACTGATGCCCAAGGCAAAATTTGGATCCAATTCAGGAAAAAAAGAAACCAGCGCCATCACGAGCAAAGGAAAGCCCAAAAAGGTGGTGAGTTGTACCAAAGCATGCAATTTCCAATTGCTCAACCCTGATCGAAGCTGATTCGGATCTAACTTCAGCCCATAAAAAAAGAAGAGCAAGGCAATACCCACTTGAATTATTGGCTTCCAAGGAAGATTGGATTCTGAGGATCCAACTTCTGGTATAAGGGCGGCCAATCCAATGGCTGCTAGAATTCCGAGTAGAAACCCATTGAGGCCGACACGAGCCAAGAGTGAAGCCAGTTTGGTTTTCATTTACTCAAGAGCCGTTTGA
>JBANGF010000278.1:0-2608 GCA_037975655.1 Bacteroidota bacterium
TATTTTTGCAAAGTCTTCTAAATCCTAATTTTTACATTCTCGGCTAAGGCTACCACATTCCCATGCAGCAAGAAGCTTACGGAGAAGTTTTTCTGATCAACAAACCTTTGGAATGGACTTCCTTCGATGTGGTTAAGAAAGTCAGAAATGCCTTACGCATCAAAAAAGTGGGCCATGCAGGGACGCTTGATCCTTTGGCCACAGGATTGCTGATTGTTTGCGCTGGTAAAATGACCAAGCAGATAGAAGGGTTCATGGGGCAAGAAAAGGAATATACCGGAACATTTGTTTTAGGTGCTACGACGGAATCCTTTGACCTTGAAAAGCCCATTATTCCAGTGTCAGATCCCTCTTCCATTACTTTGGAACAGGTCCAAGGAGCAGTTTTACAACTTACCGGCACCATTTTACAGATTCCACCCATGCATTCCGCAATTAAGGTGGATGGCAAACGGGTCTATGCTTCTGCAAGGTTGGGAATTGAAGTTCAAATGAACCCCAGACAAGTGGAGGTTCGAGAATTTGAAATTTCCCGATTTGAAAATGGTGAGGTTGATTTTCGAATCAGCTGTTCCAAAGGAACTTATATCCGAAGTTTGGCACGTGATCTAGGAGTAAGTCTAGGTGTAGGTGCATACTTGAAGTCTTTGTGTCGAACACGAATTGGAACCTATTCCCTAAACAATGCAAAGGAGGTTTCCGATTTGGTAGAAGAGATTAAATCCAGGCCCAATGAAAATCTATCAACAGCTCACTGATTTTCATCCCCCCCACTTTTCCGTAGTCACCTCTGGAACCTTCGATGGGGTGCATTTGGGTCATCAGAAAATTCTCCGCAGACTTCAAGAGCTAGCCAACAGAAAGCAAGGAGAAACTGTGCTCCTTACCTACTGGCCGCATCCTCGCCTAATTCTCCAGCCCGAAGATAAAAGCCTACGACTACTGACTTCCCTCTCAGAAAAAGTAAAGCTTTTGGAAGGTATGGGTGTAGACCACTTGATTATACTTCCTTTCACCAAGGAATTATCGCAGATGAGTTCAGAGGAATTTATCCGAGACATATTGGTGGATAAAATTCAGACTAAAACCTTGGTCATCGGGTACGACCATAAATTTGGAAAAAATAGAGAAGGAAGCTTTGAGTACCTCCAAAGCCATAGTCATCTTTTTGGTTTTGCTATTGAGGAGATTTCAAGACAGGATGTAGACGACTTGGGTGTATCAAGCACCAAGATTCGAACAGCCCTTGCCCAAGGTGATATTTCTATAGCCAACAAATACCTGGGAAGGCCCTATGACCTAAGCGGTCAAGTGGTGAAAGGTCAGCAAATTGGACGCTCCATAGGATTTCCAACAGCCAACATTCAAATCGCCGACAACTACAAGTTGCTCCCTCGAGATGGGGCTTACGCGGTGTATGCAGATGTCAATTCAATTCGATACAAAGCCATTTTGAATATAGGTGATCGACCCACAGTAGATGGCGAAAAAAAAACTATTGAAGCTCATTTGATTGATTTTGAGGGTGATTTATATGGGCAGGAGCTCCGTATTTATTTCCAGGAATTTTTACGCGAAGAGAAAAGATTCGAAAGTTTGGATGCCCTTAAAAATCAGTTGGCTGTAGACCGTGAACGCGCTATATTTATCCTATAAACCCAAATGCTATGATTTTTAAAACTGTAAAAAACGCAGAAGAGGCAGTATCGGATATTTCCGATGGAGCCATGCTCATGATGGGAGGCTTTGGATTGAGTGGAATTCCCGAAAACTGTATAGCCGCCTTGCTCAAAAAAGAAGTTCAAAACTTGACCATCGTTTCCAACAATGCTGGGGTAGATGATTTTGGGATTGGTCTTTTTCTTCAAAAGCGCATGGTGAAGAAAATGATTTCAAGCTATGTGGGTGAAAATGATGAATTTGAACGACAACTTTTATCTGGCGAATTGGAAGTTGAACTTGTTCCTCAAGGAACATTGGCAGAACGAATTCGTGCGGGTGGGGCTGGAATTCCTGCCTTTTTTACCCCAGCAGGAGTAGGTACGGAAGTTGCCGTGGGCAAAGAAGTACGTGAGTTTAATGGGAAAATGTACTTGATGGAAACTGCATTGACTGCTGATTTTGCACTTGTCAAAGCTTGGAAGGGCGATACAGCAGGAAATTTGATTTTTAAAGGTACTGCACGGAATTTCAATCCCATGATGGCTACAGCTGGTAAAATTACCATTGCTGAGGTGGAGGAATTGGTACCTGTTGGAAGCCTAGATCCAAATGCAATTCATACGCCAGGAATCTATGTGCAGCGCATTTTTCAAGGAGAAAAGTATGAAAAACGAATTGAACAGCGAACGGTTACGCCATAATGGTTACCTACCTTTAAGTGAATCAATTCTCCTACCTAAACTTTTCAAACCCAATGCTAACTAAAGAACAAATAGCCAAACGAATTGCCAGAGAAGTGGAGCATGGACAATACATCAATCTAGGCATAGGAATCCCCACGCTGGTAGCCAATTACATTCCTTCCCATTTGGATGTGGTCCTTCAATCCGAAAATGGCTTGTTGGGAATAGGCCCCTTTCCAAAAGAAGAAGATGTAGATCCAGAT
>JBANGF010000338.1:0-3019 GCA_037975655.1 Bacteroidota bacterium
GTTTCGGAAAGTCCCCATTGGTAATTTCTCGCATAAGTTCCTTGGAGCCGTGCTGATATAAAAAGGTCCTTATAAGAAGTGTTCAACAGCAGTGCAGCACTCCAATCGATCCAAGGTTTTCGTTCAGATTGCTGGCCAAAGGCGCGGTAGTAGAAATCTTGGTTATTTTCTAAACGTTCAAAGAGTATACCCCACTTATTCCAATTTTCTACAAGAGAAAATTCTATCGTTTGTACGTTGGAACCTGTTCCAATTCCTACTCCCATGGGTTGTCCATAATTTGTAAAGCCTCGCACTTGCCCGTGAGTATGCCAGGTTAGACCTCCACCCAAATCGTACCGTAAGTACCTATTCACTGATTCTTGTTGATGCGTAATTTCACCTCGGATTTGGACCAATTTTTTGGTACTAGGTAAGGTGGCAATCTTCAGAAATCCAACTTGGTAGGCTCTGGCATGCTCGGGGTTCATGATAAACTCCCTCCAATTCAATGCATGGTCTCTTCTACCAAATTGAAAATAAACTTCAGCTTTGGCCTTGGTCATTTTATACCTTCCAAAAATGGAAATCTGTTGCGATTGAGCACGATCATCGTATTCCACTGAATTGCCATTTTCAAACAACTTTTCTTTAGCCATAGGCTCCAAGATTGGGAGCCAACCTTTCAAATCATCTGGCCTGGTTTCATAATAATACTGGTAGGTTCGTGTGTATCCTACCGTAAGAGATGGAATCCATTTGGGAGTATAACTAAGCATCAACGCATTGAGGTAGCGCCAGTCTGGATTTAGCGGAGAGAAATAACCCGTATTCAAGTCATCTATCTGGGTAGGTTTTTGGCCTGATGATTCTAGACGGCCAATCAGTACTTGCCCTTCAAAATGCCCCAAAAAGGATTTTGCAGGCCTACTAGAATTTATACTGATATAAGGAAAGCCAGGCGCATTATTAGAAAAAATTAGAGAATTCCACTGCCCAGGTCCCCACCAAATATTTTTAGTTCCTGCTCCTAATTCAAAGGCGCCTGCACGAAGGCTAATACTCGATTGACCCCAAAAAGCTTTTGAGTAAGTAGTATTTCCAAACCGCTCCGGACTATCTCCAGTATTCCAATAAGAAAATCTAGCTTCAATTGCACCGGTTAAAAAATTATCCGGAAATCCAGGAAATGCCAAGTTCTGAGCAGCAACCAACTCAGGCTTAAGCTGTATATGCAAAATAGAAAAGCAGGCTTGAAAACCCGTGCTCAAAAATGATTGTGCTCCTCTAGCGGGTATAATCCCATATTCTCCCCCCACATAAGGACGCTTTCCATCTTGACGGGTATTGAAATAAATTGGAAGAATGACATAGTCAAAAAGCTTTTTATTTGGAGATGTACTGTCACTTTGATAGAAAAGAGCCTCTACTGATGCTGATTCAGTACGAAGCATCCAGCCGGTATTCTCATTGTTTCTTTCGACTAAAGACGTCCTTCTAAGAAATTCATCTACCGTTTGATTACTAAAAGCGGTTTCCTGAGCCTGAGCGAAAAAAACAGGCAAAAAAATAAAAAAATAAAAGGATAATAGATGAAGTATCACTTAAATAAGAATATTTGGCACTCAAATCTAAGAATTAGAATCTGAAAATGTGGTAAGTGGTAGTCTTTTTTGACAGTTTGTAAATATATTTCTTTGAACTGAAATTTGTACTGTTCAATTGAAACAGAAATGAACTCTGCTGGGGAGCAACTCACTAGGGATAGATTGATCCGACGAGAATGATTGGAAGGTGTTCGAAATAACGGACACCTTTCTTTTTAGCCATTTTCCGAGCTCTATTCCTACAAAAACCCATATTATGCTGCGTATTCCTTTGGCGTGGCATAATTCAATGCCTTATGCGGCCTTTCTTCGTTGTAATCAAGTTTCCAAGGCTTGGTGACTTCGTAAACTTGATTTAGCGAAAAGAATAAGTTCGCGTCTAATACATCCTCACGATAAGTCCGATTGAACCGTTCAACGATCGCGTTTTGTTGAGGCTTCCCTTTTTGGATCTTAATCTATTCAATGCTGTTCTTATCCAGCCAATTCTAAAATAAGCACGAAGTGAACTCTGGCCCATTATCAGATCGAATGCCTAGTGGTTTTCCATATTCTTCAATTGTTCGTTGTAGAATTTCAATAACCTTTCTTGAAGGAAGCGAGTAGCCAATCCCAATCTCCAGTCATTTACGATTGTATTGATCGATGATGTTCAATGATCTGAATCTTTTCCCATTGGCAAGTGAGTCGGACATAAAATCCATAGCCCATTCTACGTTTGGTCCATAAGGCACCTCAATGGGGTTTGCGGGGTTATTAAATCGTTTTTTTCTAAACCTTTTATACAATGAAAAACCTTCTTTTTGATACAATCGCCTGATTTTAGATGCCCCCAGGTAAGGATACTTTTTCTGAACCTTAACGATTATTTTCTTTCTCCCTATTCGACTAGTACCAATTACTTCAAGAATTGCTTCCTTAACAGCAGCATCCTTAGCTGGCATTCGCTTTTTATAGTATCGCTTGGTTCGTGAGCAATTAAATAGTTTGCACGTCTTAGCATGGCTTAACTCTGGAAAGGCTTCTTGCACAAAGGTTAAGCATTGCTCCTTCTGGTAAGACGTTACCACTTTTTTGAGTTGACCTCTTTGAGAATCTGGTTATCTAAAGAAAGATCCGCTACTAATCGCTTTAAGCGTGCATTTTCTAATTCAAGCTCCTTAACACGTTGCAATTCCGATAAGGTCATCCCTCCGTACTTACTTTTCCAATTGTAAAATGTGGGTTCAGAGATGCCGAATTCACGGCAGATCTCACTTACCTTTTTTCCCTCTTCTTGTGTCTTTAGAACCTTCAGGATCTGGACTTCTGTAAACTTTGACTTTTTCATACTCTTTGCGCTTGGTTAAAGTTAAAACTCTATTTTTAACCTGTCTCAAAAAACCAGCCCTATACCAATTATCAAGATTTTTTAAATGATAAAATCGATATCC
>JBANGF010000098.1:0-6741 GCA_037975655.1 Bacteroidota bacterium
CCTAGGTAAAAAATCTTGGCAACGCATTCTGGCCTTCTCCCTGATCGGCATCGGACTCATTGCCTACATTTATTCCATTGATTTTGTGGTGTCAAAACTACCTCCTCACCAACAAAATCGAATCATGGTGCTTTTCAATCCAGACATTGATCCGTTAGGTGTAGGCTGGAACGTGACCCAATCCAAAATCGCAATCGGCTCAGGAGGCTTGCTTGGCAAAGGATACCTGGAAGGTACCCAAACCAAGTTTGACTTTGTGCCTGAACAAGACACTGACTTTATCTTTTGTACACTTGGAGAAGAGTTTGGCTGGCTGGGAAGTTTTGTGGTGATCAGCCTTTTCGCAGGCTTGCTCTACCGCTTGGTCATTATGGCGGAAAGGCAAAAAACACGATTTTCCAGAATCTATGGCTACGGGGTGGTTTCCATCCTGCTCTTCCATTTCATGGTCAACATTGCCATGACCATAGGGCTCTTTCCTGTGGTTGGTATTCCGCTACCTTTTTTCAGTTATGGGGGTTCTTCGCTCTGGTCCTTTACCGTCTTACTTTTTATCTTCATCAAGTTAGACTCTTCAAGAGCATCCCAGTTGGGCAGAATCAGTTAAGGTTTACGGATAATCGACCCCGGACCATTGTCCACAGCCCACTTCATTGAACCTCAGGAACTATTTTCTTTAAGTCCAATTAAACCTTAAATAATAGGTGTCCCAATAAAAAAACAAAGGGCGGCAAGGAAGTATCCTCGCCGCCCTTTGCATGAAGCAATGCTTGACTACCTCACAAATTTGCGGTAAACCTGCTGCATAAACTCCCGAACTTCTTCAGATTCAATATCCCAGCCCAGTTCAAACACAAACCGCGCATTGATCAGGTCCACTGCCTCTTCAAAAGTAGCGAGTTCATCCACTGACTTTAATGCATGTCTAAGCAAATCTGCATTTCCATCAAACAATTCTTTGGTGAACATAAAGCGCTGATTCAAGGCGAGGCTTTCTACCAACTCTCCTAAAATCCCCTTCATTCCTTTGTAAGTTTCAGTAGCAAATACAGCCTTCAAATGAGCAGCATCTAGTCCTTTTCCAGAGGGAACACTACCCGTATTGGCAATTGGCGTTACAGCTGGAGTAGTTACGGGTTCTTCCTCCAATTCTTCTTGTTCGTCGAATTCAGGCGCTGGGGCTTCGTAGTAGTCATCATTGGACTCAACCACCACTTCGGTTTCGCGCGCTACAAAAATCACTTCCTCTTCTTCGAATTCGGGTAAGGCTTCGGCTTCTTTACCCAGGTACAACTCCAAATCAAAAGAAAGCGTGGCATTTAGGGTAGCAAGGAGTTCTTTTGGAGAATCTAGGCTCCCACCAAGGGACTGAAAATTAGAAGCAATCGCTTGCTGGTAACTTTCCAAATCCTGTACAATTCCCGCCTTATCAATTAATGAAGTCACCAACCTCTCATTCCATTTGAAGTACTTCTTATTTTCTTTGAGGTATTCGTTAATTTTTCCTGCGGGTGCTTTTTCCAATTCCAAGTGAAAGAACGAAACAGGGTCTGTGGCGACTAAAATCGCATTTTGAACCGCATCCTGAAGCATGCCTTCCAGATGGCGACGCTCCACCTTGATTCGGCGAGAAAGCACATTCATAAACTGGGTGAGCGCTTCATGAACTGCGATGTCCCGGTAATCAAAGTAGGGGCTGGACTTCAACTTGCCTAATTCTTCTTGCCACAACTCAAATAAGCGTTTGATGATGAAAAAATTCACCTGAGCACTTGGAGTCAATTGAATAATTTCTTGTCCAGTAATAAACTGTCTCGTACTGAAAAATTGGTCGCAAACCAATTCTGCATAGGAGGTGGCATATTTTTCTAAATAATTGCCGTTAATTTGAGTGCTCATAGGTGGATATTGTTTTCAAAAACAAACAAAGGCATGGTCCGAATACGTATTCAAAATCTCGGAAACCGATTTATTGAAACAGAAAACACGGAACGTAAAGTTATCGAATTAATTCATGAAAATGGAATAGATTGGATGCATGCTTGCGGTAAAAAAGGAAGATGTACGACCTGCAAAATGCATATCTTAGCAGGCCAAGAGTATTTAAGCCCAGAAACACCACAAGAACTCCAGTTTAGAGACTTGAAGAGACTACTTCCCCATGAGCGATTGGCTTGTCAAGCGCATCTCCTTCAAGGTGAATTGACGATAAGCGTCCCTGAATCCAGTAAATTTCCCCATTTGACCTATACCGAATAAGTATGTTTATTGAACCCTCTCCCATCAGTAGAAAACATGCCGAGCAGAAAGGTCAGATTGAAGTGATCTGCGGATCCATGTTTTCGGGCAAAACAGAGGAACTGATTCGTCGCCTCACACGAGCTCGGCTGGCGAAGCAGCAGGTGGAGATCTTCAAGCCTACAGTAGATACACGATACCACGATACCCATGTGGTGTCGCACAACGAAACAAGCATCCGTTCCACACCTGTAAGTTTTGCTGGAGATATCCTTTTGCTCAGCGGCACCTGCGACGTAGTAGGAATCGATGAGGCTCAATTTTTTGATGGTGAGATTGTGCGGGTGGTGCAGCTTCTTGCCAACCAAGGAAAGCGGGTAATCTTGGCAGGATTGGATATGGATTTTGAGGGCAAACCCTTTGATCCCATGCCCGAACTCATGGCTATTGCTGAATACGTGACCAAGGTGCATGCCATCTGCATGAAATGTGGGGATTTGGCTGCTTTCTCCTACCGGCTTTCTGCAGCAAAAGAAAAAGTAATGCTCGGTGAAAAAGACAGTTACGAGGCCCGATGCAGAAAATGCTTTCTAGAAGACCAGGGTTAACTAAAAAAAAGCATGCTTAAAAAAACGGGTGGGATCGTATTAAGCCATATTAAATACAAGGACACGAGTATTATTGTCCGCATTTTTACCCGAGAACTCGGCCTAAAAGCCTACCTCGTCAATGGGGTAAGAAGCCTCGGTAAAGGGAGTAAAATTGCCCTCTACCAACCCCTCACTTTACTTGACTTGGTCGTTTATGACAAGGAAAACTCCGGGCTCCAACGCATTTCCGAAGCAAAAATAAATACACCTCAACGGCTCATTCCCTTTGACATGGCGCGTACTAGTCTAGCACTTTTTGCCACAGAAGTGATCAGCAGAAGCATTGTCGAAGGCTACCAAAATGAAGAACTCTTTGATTTTCTCTGCGAAAGTATTTCTACATTAGACGATCCGAAAACTAGTCTGACCCATTTTCCTCTCGTCTTCTTACTTGAAAATGCCAAGCACCTCGGCTTCGCTCCTGAGGAAGCCGAAGGTATTTTGGCAGAAAGCATGCACCATCCCTTCAATTCGGAAGAAATCCGCCTAGTACTCCCCTATCTAAAGGATTTACTAGTTCAGGGGTACCATCCTACCTCTACCTTATCGCTACTTCTTCGACGAAAACTTTTAGATCACTTGGTCGCATTTCATGCCCAACACCTAGCACATCCTCAACCCATCAAATCCCTTCCCATCATCCGGCAGCTAATCGGCTGATTGAGAACTAGCTGATGTGAAATTGCCAAAAAAGAAAAATTTGTTTAATCCAACTTCAACAAGTAATATTGTAACCAATAAGTGAATAATCATTCAGCCCACTTTGGCTTGAACTTTTCCTGCAGACCTTTTTCGCTCAGAAAATTATTCACCATCCCAAAACTACATTTTACCGATCTAATTATTTCTTCCCCTCTTTATGTACAACATAGAAGAACTCAGAATCAGACTTTTATCTGAATTAAAGGAGATTGCTGAGGAACTTGGAGTGAAAAATTCCAAAAATTTGAAAAAAGACGAACTGGTGTATGCGATTCTTGACCAACAAGCCATCATTCCAGAACAAGCACTCCCTAAGAAAAAACCTTCAGTAGTAGAATCCGGGTCCCCTGCAGAAGAGAAAACCGAATCTCCTGCACCTGCCGAAACCACTACCGAAGAGCCCACAGAATTTAAGCCCAAATTCAGAAGACAGAACGTCACTGAAATCCAAGAGGTTACTACCCCCACCACTTCAGAGGAAACTCAACCCGCACCAAGAGAGGAAAGAGCACCAAAACCTTATGTAAAGCCTGCCAAGGAATTTACACCTAGACCAGACCGAAGACCTCAAGGGGAATCTTCCGAGGAGCCTAAATCCTTCAAGCCCCGAAGACGCGTATTTGACGAGGATCCATCGTCTCCTATTGTCCAGGAAGACAGAACAGAAGGAACTCTACCTGCTACTCAAGAAGAGACAAATACATACCGAGGAGAGTCTGAACTTCCAAGACGCAAAAATTTCAAATCTCCAGAGGAAGCGCACATTCCTGCAGCAGAAACGCTCCCAGGAAATGCCCGCAAAAAACCTTTTGTCAGCCCCAGAGAATTTGATGGTGTCATCGAAAATGAAGGCGTATTGGAAATCGTGCAAGATGGCTACGCTTTCTTACGCTCCCTAGATTACAACTACCTCGCTTCTCCCGACGATATTTATGTTTCTCCAAGTCAAATCAAGCATTTTGGTTTGAAGACAGGGGACCATATCAAGGGATCCATTCGCCCTCCCAAAGAAGGAGAAAAATACTTTGCACTTCTCAAAATCAACACGGTGAATGGCAAAACTACGGATGAAATCAGAGATCGCGTTCCTTTTGAATACCTCACCCCACTCTTCCCTGAGGAGCGCTTAAACTTGTCTACCAAAGCGGATGGCTATTCCACCCGAATCTTGGATTTGTTTGCCCCAATTGGAAAAGGCCAACGTGGGATGATCGTAGCACAGCCCAAGACAGGTAAAACCGTACTCTTGCAACAAATTGCAAACGCCATCACCCAAAATCACCCCGAAGTGCACCTCATGATCTTGTTGATCGATGAACGTCCCGAGGAAGTGACTGATATGGCTCGATCTGTGAATGCTGAAGTGATCTCTTCCACCTTTGACGAACAAGCCGAACGCCACGTAAAAGTGGCCAATATCGTTCTTGAGAAAGCAAAACGAATGGTGGAAGTAGGGCATGATGTGGTGATCCTGCTGGATTCCATCACCCGCCTTGCAAGAGCTCACAATACCGTAGTCCCTAGTTCAGGTAAAATCCTCTCCGGAGGGGTGGATGCAAATGCACTACACAAACCGAAGCGATTCTTCGGAGCTGCCCGTAATGTGGAAAATGGTGGTTCTTTGACCATCATCGCAACAGCCTTGGTAGAAACTGGTTCAAAAATGGACGAAGTAATCTTTGAAGAATTCAAAGGTACAGGCAACATGGAATTGGCTCTTGATCGTAAGTTGGCCAACCGAAGAATCTATCCTGCTATTGACGTCCTCAGTTCTGGAACACGTAGAGAAGACCTCTTGATGGATAAGGAAGAAATGCAGCGTGTCTGGATTTTGAGAAAGTTGATGAGCGACATGACCTCCCAAGAATCCATGGAGTTCCTACTTCAGCGAATGAAAGGAACCCGCGACAATGCCGAGTTCTTGATCAGCATGAATAGTTAATCCTACTTCACTAGAAATACAAGAAAGGGGTCTTCTAACGAAGACCCCTTTTTTTATCCTAACAAAAAAGATCTAGTACGAGTCTCTAGTTTTCATCCTCTTTCCGAAGATTTTTGGGAGCCTTGGCCTTCCCAAATCCTATGGAACTTTTTAGCCCTACATAAGTCGCTTTCCACCAGGCATTGACCATGGACCTTTGGGTATCACGGAGGCGGTAAATTCCCCTTTTACGCAGCGCATTAGTGCCTGCACCAGGATTTGATTTTTTGGCCCATAGGTTGGCGAGAAAGTTGTAGAACTTCAATTTGCCTTTGCCGGGCTCCAAGGTCAAACTATCCAAAAATTGAAATTTTAGATCAGAATAGCCCAAAGCCATCGTACCGACTGCCTCCTGCTCATCCAATCGAAACTGCCAAGTTCCCTGTGTTACCCCTCCTCCCAATGGCCTCACAAAGGCTGTTTTGGACAGCAAATCCTCCACTTCCGTAAAGGCAAAGCGTGCTAAGCTTACTTCCACATTCATGGGATAGTCTTTTTCAAAGTAAAGCTGACTAGTCAGATTCAGTTGACTGCTATCGCTTACCTGTCCCGATATTCCCAAGTGAATCGAGGATACCGGATAGGGATCTCCTTTTTTTCGAAGGTAAAATGGACTCGCATCCAGTTGAACATTTTGGAAGGCAATACTTCCTGGTAGGGTGGACTTTTCTCCAAATTCCCAATACTCCAAACGACTATCTCTGAATTGGAAGGAAGCAAGGTCTAGATTGACTGGCGCATGCTCCATCAAGTACTGAGGCAATGGCTTGTAGAGCTGCGGATCCATGGCCTTTCGTTTATCTCGCAGAAGCGTAACATTAGCCCCATCTACTTGCAGCGATTCTCCTTTGAATAACCCTTCTTGAACTAGTTTTTGGATCTCAATCCCTGGGATTTCAAGTTTTTTCACCTGCGCCGTGACCGCTTCCTGCTGAAAGGGCAGGCTATTCAAATACCCATATGTCCCTAAAACGGGTGCATACTGGATGCCCCTCACCTGAAGGTTTTGGTCTAAAAACTGAAGACTGTCAACTTGTAAATGGTAGGCACTGTCTTGAACATAGGCCTGGTAGTTTGCCAAGCTCAGGGATTTAGTTTTGGTGAGCAAATACTTCCAAGTAGGGAGCTGCTCCATCCCCAAAAGGTCAATACCCAATTGCTCCAGTCGGG
>JBANGF010000107.1:0-2538 GCA_037975655.1 Bacteroidota bacterium
CTTTCGAGGCAATTGATCTACCTTATTTTCAAGCATTTTAAAAGCCTTGATCAATTTGGTTCGTGTGTCAGAGGGGAGAATTACCTCATCAATGTAGCCCCGGTGGGCAGCACGGTATGGGTTGGCAAATTTGGCCGTGTACTCCTCCACCTTTTCTTGTAGTTTGGCCTCTGAATCTTCCGCTTCAGCAATCTCTTTTTTGAAGATAATTTCTGCTGCTCCTTTTGCCCCCATCACGGCGATTTCAGCCATCGGCCATGCATAATTCAAATCTGCTCCAATATGCTTGGAGTTCATCACATCGTAGGCTCCCCCATAGGCTTTTCGGGTGATGACGGTGATCCGAGGGACCGTCGCTTCGGAGAAGGCATAGAGCAACTTCGCTCCATTGGTAATGATCCCATTCCACTCCTGATCGGTGCCTGGCAAAAAACCTGGAACATCCACCAATACCAAAAGCGGCACATTGAAACTATCACAGAAGCGCACAAAGCGGGCTGCCTTGATCGATGCATGATTATCCAAAACTCCAGCCATGGATTGAGGCTGGTTGCCTACGATACCAATACTTCTCCCTGCGATTCGCGCAAAGCCAACGACAATATTGTCCGCATAGTTTTCATGCACTTCTAAAAACGAGCCTTCATCCACGATGCCACCAACCACCTCCCGCATGTCGTAGGGATGGTTTGGGTTTTCTGGAATCAAGTTATCCAATACGGGCCGCGACTCGTCTTTCTTGGGTCCGTAAGGATAAATCGGTGCTTGATCGGCACAATTTTGTGGGAGGTAGCTCAGCAAGGATTTGATTCGCTTCAGCGCCTCCACCTCATTGGCGCAGGCAAAATGGGTGACTCCTGACTTGGTGCTGTGCGTGGACGCTCCACCCAGCTCTTCAGCAGTGACTGTTTCCTGGGTGACGGTCTTGACCACATTCGGACCTGTTACAAACATGTAAGAGGTATTTTCTACCATCAAGATAAAGTCCGTAATCGCAGGGGAGTACACTGCTCCACCTGCACAAGGACCCATAATGGCAGAAATCTGAGGCACCACACCTGAAGCAAGGGTATTTCGGTAAAAAATATCGGCATAGCCCCCGAGGGAATTGACGCCTTCTTGAATTCGAGCCCCGCCCGAATCATTCATTCCAATAATTGGCGCACCATTTTTGAGCGCCAAATCCATCACCTTACAGATCTTTTCTGCATGGGTCTCTGAAAGGGAACCACCAAAAACAGTAAAATCCTGAGAATAGACATAGACCAAGCGTCCATTTACTTCCCCATATCCAGTCACTACGCCATCCCCTAGGTAATGCTCCTTGTCCAAACCAAAGTCTTTGGAGCGGTGCATCACAAACTTATCTAACTCCTCAAAGGTACCTTCGTCTAATAGCAAAGCAATTCGCTCACGAGCGGTAAGTTTCCCTTTTTTGTGCTGGGCATCAATTCGTGAAGCTCCACCCCCTTGTTCCGCTTCTGCATTTTTTTGTGCCAAAAGGGCTATTTTCTCTAGGTGGCCTGAAGGGCTGTAATTTGGGTTCTTTGGATCTGTCATCTTGGGAGATTAATTCTTCTACCAAATATAAACGCTCGAACGGATAGAAAAAGCCTTCGCGTAGCAAATCAAATTCCAAAACTCTTTCAACCTGCTACTAGCCTGAGTTTTAGTTGATGCTTAAAAACTTAAAATAGAACTTTTAAAAAACTTTCTATATTCGCCCATCCAAAAAAAGGACAATGGCAAATCCCAAGAAAGCAGCGGTGATTGATATGGGGACCAACACGTTTCATCTCTTGTTGGTGGAGCTGAATGGGAAAGAATTTAAGACCATTTACAAGGAGAAAATTGCCGTAAAATTAGGTCAAGGAGGTATCACCCAAAATCAGATTACTCCCGAAGCCGAAAAAAGAGCGGTACATACCCTTGGTCATTTTAAAAACCTAATTGATGGGGAAGCGATCAACCAGGTATTTGCCTTTGCCACCTCGGCTGTACGGAATGCGACCAATGGTCCCGATTTTGTCCACAAAGTAAAGGAGCAATTGGGGATTCAAATCCATGTAATTTCTGGAGAAGAAGAGGCCCAACTGATTTACGAGGGCATACATTTTTCGGGAGCGCTGGACCAGCGTACCTCTCTGATGATGGATATCGGCGGGGGCTCGGTCGAATTTATCATCGGCAATGCACAAAAGGTATTCTGGAAAAGAAGTTTTGAAATTGGCGGTCAACGCCTGTTGGATGCATTCCATTACCATGACCCCATCTTGCCCGAAGAGGTGGAAAAGTTGGAGCTGTATTGTGGAGAAAAACTTCAGCCCCTACTCGAAGCCATTGCTACCTACCAGCCCAGTGGATTTGTGGGTGCCTCAGGCACCTTTGATACGCTGATCGATATGTATTATGCGACCATGCTCCAATGCAAACTCACCGGAGAACATGTATTCGAATTGCCAGTGAACGATTTTTACCAACTTTTTCAATTGCTCGTGACCAAAAATAGAGCGGAACGATTACTTATCCCAGGCATGA
>JBANGF010000140.1:0-7026 GCA_037975655.1 Bacteroidota bacterium
AATAATTGGATTAGAAACAGCTTTCGATATTTCAATAACTGAATTAAAATCACCAGGGCTAGAAATCGGAAATCCGGCCTCAATGATGTCTACTCCAAGTTCTTCCAACGCCTTGGCAACAATGATTTTCTCTTGGGTATTCAGCTGACATCCTGGCACTTGTTCTCCATCTCGAAGCGTGGTGTCAAATATCCATAGCTTTTCACTCATGACCATTTGGGTTTGGGTAGATTAATTGTTTTCCGGTCTCAACTTGCGCACCACGGCGCCTGCTTGCCACATTTCAGAATCACGAAGTTGGGCAAGTTCAGCCTCTAGTTTTTCTCTATAATCCGCCTTAGAATTCGAATCAATGGATTTTTGAGCTTCTGTTCCAGATTTTACAGACTGATACAATGCTTCAAATACCGGCTTGGTGGCGTCACGGAAAGGCTTCCACCAGTCCAAAGCACCGCGCTGAGCTGTAGTAGAGCAGTTGGCATACATCCAGTCCATTCCATTTTCTGCCACTAGAGGCATCAAGGACTGCGTCAATTCTTCCACGGTCTCGTTGAACGCTTCAGATGGGGTATGCCCATTGGCTCGGAGCACCTCGTACTGAGCTGCAAAAATTCCTTGGATGGCTCCCATCAAAGTACCACGCTCTCCAGTCAAATCTGAGGTTACTTCACGGTAGAAGTCTGTTTCAAACAAGTAGCCTGAACCCACACCGATACCTAAGGCAATGACGCGGTCTTTGGCTTTACCAGTTCCATCTTGGTAAATGGCGTAAGAAGAATTAAGTCCTCTGCCTTCCACAAACATTCTTCTCAAGGAGGTGCCGGAACCTTTAGGAGCAACTAAGATCACATCTACATCTGCTGGAGGAATGATTCCTGTTTTTTCCTTGTAGGTAATTCCAAATCCGTGGGAAAAATAAAGGGCTTTTCCTGGGGTCAGGTGTTTTTTCAAAGTTGGCCATAAGGCGATTTGCCCTGCATCTGAAAGTAAAAATTGGAGAATAGTTCCCCGAGAGCAGGCTTCCTCAATTTCAAAAAGAGTTTCGCCCGGCACCCATCCATCGGCGATGGCTTTGTCCCAGGTTTTGGAGCCACTTCGCTGACCCACAATTACGTTGAAGCCGTTGTCACGAAGGTTGAGCGCTTGACCTGGGCCTTGCACCCCATATCCAATGACTGCGATCACTTCATTTTTTAGGACCTCTCTAGCTTTTTCTAAGGGGAACTCTTCTCGGGTTACTACGTTTTCTTCAACGTTTCCAAATTTCAATTTCATAGTAGAAAATTTTAAGAATAGATTTTTAGGTTGAGTTTAGTTTACAAATGAGTCAATGGTGAGCATGCGCTTGGCCACGGCCACCCTGCCGGATCTCGCAAACTCGAGGATGCCATAGTCTTTCAATAATTCCAGCAGTTCTCGAGTCTTTTCTTTGTGTCCGGTCAATTCCAAAACAACAAAGTCAGGCTCTGCTGCAATGATTTTGGCATGGTGATCACGGATGATTTTTTCCAAGCCCCCATCTAGTCGCGATACAGGAATTTTATACAAGGCCAATTCTTGGTAAACCACCCCTGAATCTTCGTGGTGGAAGGCCTTAATCACGTCGATGATTTTTTCGATTTGGTTGACGAGCTGGATGACAGTTTCCTCGGTGACCGTTACTTCGATGGTGATGCGGTGCACTCCTGGAATCCGGCTTTCAGAAGCCGTAAGCGCATCGATATTAATTCCCCTGCGCGTAAAAATGATGGTGATTCGGTTGAGAATCCCAATGAAATTTTCGGTGATGACAAAGATGGTGTAGCGTTTCATAGGGGGAGATTAATGGAGTCTAACTTCTTCTACCGAGCAGCCCGTGGCTATCATAGGGAATACATTGTCTTCTTTTTCAACCACCACTTCCAGGAAATAGGGGCCGTCGTGAATCAGCATGTCTTCGATTGCTTCTTGGAGATTGGCTCGCTCATCGACTTTTTGAGCTTTGATTCCATATGCTTCAGCTAGCTTGATAAAATCTGGATTGTCTAGTTCGGTAAAGGAGTAGCGTTTGTCAAAAAACATCTGCTGCCATTGGCGGACCATACCGAGGTAATTGTTATTCAGGAGGACAATTTTGACAGGAGCCTTGGTCTGCATGATGGTTCCCAGCTCTTGGATGGTCATTTGAATTCCCCCATCACCCACTACGCAAATCACTTGTCGTGAATAATCGTGTAGCTGAGCACCAAGCGCTGCTGGAAGGGCAAATCCCATGGTTCCTAGTCCGCCTGAAGTGACTTGGGTCCGTGTTTTTTTGTAATTGAAATATCGCCAAGCAATCATCTGGTGCTGCCCCACATCGGTCACCAATACGGCATCGTCTGCCTTGTACTGGTTGATCTGATGAATGACCTCGCCCATGGTTAAGCCGGCTTTGGTTGGGGTTAGGTCGTGTTGCACCACAGCTTCTTTTTCCTGCTGTTCCAAGGCTCGGAATTTGGCCATCCATGCCTCGTGCTTTTTGGAAGCAATCGCTTCAGTCAATGTGGCTAAACTTTCCTTGCAATCACCAAGGACCGCAACATCGGCTTTCACATTTTTATTGATTTCTGAAGGGTCCAATTCCAAGTGAATTACTTTGGCTTGCTTGGCATAGCGGGACAAATCTCCCGTCACGCGATCATCAAAACGCATGCCGACGGCAATCAACACATCACACTGGTTGGTGAGTAGATTCGGGGCATAATTGCCATGCATGCCCAATTTTCCTACATAATTGGGATGATCTTGAGAAAGGGCACCAGAGCCCAATAGGGTGGAGGCTGCAGGAATTCCCGATTTGTCTAAGAAAAACTTCAGCTCTGCTTCCGCTTTTCCCAAAATCACGCCTTGGCCAAATAGCAAATAGGGGCGGCTTGCACCATTAATTAGCTCTGCAGCTTCTTGTATGGCTGAAAGGTCTACGGGGTGATGGATTTTATAGGATCTAAACTCTTGGCAAGGGCTGTAATTAAACTCTTCAAGTTCGACCTGCGCATTTTTGGTGATGTCAATCAGCACAGCCCCCGGTCTGCCGGAGCGGGCGATAAAAAATCCTTTGGCAATGGCAGGCGCAATATCTTTCGCATGCCTTACTTGAATATTCCACTTGGTGGCAGGCATGGAAATCCCCATCACATCTGTTTCTTGAAAAGCGTCCGTTCCTAACAGATGCGCAGCTACCTGACCCGTAATGCAAACCAATGGGGTACTATCGATCTGGGCATCTGCCAAGCCAGTAATCAGGTTGGTAGCTCCTGGACCTGAAGTCGCCAGGCAAACTCCTACCTTCCCCGAAATGCGCGCATAGCCTTGGGCGGCATGAATGGCGCCTTGCTCGTGGCGGGTAAGTACGTGTTTGATTTGGTCGTGGTAATCGTAAAGGGCATCATACACGGGCATAATAGCGCCCCCAGGATAGCCGAAAATCAATTCCGCTTGTTCGGCAATTAGCGATCGAACGACAATGTCAGCACCTCTCATTTTTGTTTCCATAGAATCAGAAGTTATCTGTGACACAACCTTCAGAGGCGGTGGCGACGAGTTGATTGTATTTTTTAAGCGTGCCTTGCAAGCCTACGAGGGGCTTGGGTGACCAGGCTGTTTTGCGTGTAGCAAACTCCTCTTCAGTTACTGCTACCTGAAGGCTTTGGCTGTCGGTATCGATGGTAATGAGGTCTCCATCATGAAGTAGGCCGATTGGGCCTCCACACCAGGCTTCAGGAGTCACGTGACCCACCACAAATCCATGGGTACCCCCTGAAAAACGGCCGTCAGTAATTAAGGCTACGTCTGAACCCAAGCCAGCACCAATGATCATGGAGGTAGGCTTGAGCATTTCGGGCATCCCAGGTGCACCTTTTGGACCCACATTGCGAATGACTACCACATCACCCGTCTTGACCTGCTGGTCACGGATGGCATTGTTGGCGTCCAACTCGGAGTCATATACCTTGGCAGGACCCGTAAATAGCCTACCTTCTTTGCCTGTAATCTTGGCTACAGCACCCTGAGGGGCAAGGTTTCCAGACAGGATGCAAAGATGTCCAGTATCTTTTATTGGGGATTCCACAGGATGGATCACATTCACTTTGGAAGGTACAATCGCCTCTACCTTCTCTAGGTTTTCGGCTAAAGTCTTTCCCGTGACGGTGAGGCAATCTCCATGGAGGTACCCTTTTTCTAAAAAATACTTCATAAAGGCTGGAAGGCCTCCTTGCTCGTGCAAGTCTTCCATGAGGAACTTACCTGAAGGTTTAAAGTCACCCACCATAGGGGTCCTAGCATTGAGCTCCTTGAAGTCTTGAAGTGAAAAATCAACGCCTGCTGTCCGTGCGATGGCCAGCAGGTGGAGTACCGCATTGGTACTTCCTCCGAGGGCGATGGCTACTCGAACCGCATTTTCAATACTTTTTCGAGTGACGATGTCTTTGGGCTTCAGGTCCATCTCAAGCAAGATGCGGAGGTAATGATTTACTTCTCGGCATTCCCGTAATTTCTCAGGGGAGTTGGCTGGGTAAGAAGCTGAATACGGCAAGGACATACCCAAAGCTTCGATCGCTGAAGACATGGTGTTGGCTGTGTACATACCTCCACAGGCACCCGCTCCAGGACAGGCATTGCGAATCACCCCGTCGTAGTCTTCTAGGGTAATCGTACCTTGAATCTTTTTGCCAAATGCCTCAAATGCGGAGACGATGTTCAGCTTTTCTCCTTTGTAAATCCCTGATGCAATGGTGCCTCCGTAGACCATGATGCTGGGGCGGTTGATCCGTAACATACCCATGACGGCACCGGGCATATTTTTGTCACAGCCCGCTACCGCGATACAAGCATCAAAAGAATGTCCCAGCACAAAGGATTCGATGGAGTCGGCGATAATTTCTCGGGAAACTAAGGAATAACGCATCCCAAGGGTACCCATTGAAGTTCCGTCAGAGATGCCAATGGTATTAAAAATTAACCCCGTCAACTCTTCTTCTTGGGATGAGGCTTTGATGTGGGCAGCAAAGTCATTGAGGTGCATGTTGCAGGGATTACTTTCGTAGCCGCAACTTGCGATGCCGATGAAAGGCTGCTTCATTTTTTTGTCTGACATGCCTGTGGCATACAACATCGCCATTCCTGCAGGATGCTCTGAGTTGTCACTTATTTCCCAACTGTATTTTTTAAGCGGATTTCGGGCCATGGTATCGTAAATAAAAAAAGTGCCTCTTTGGATGGAGGCACTTTACAAAGTATAGAAGTATTGCTCTAATCTCGTGCCTCACTTGGAATTAGAAAGGAGAATGCTAAATCGCAGGAGTAAGAACAAGGAATATGTCATGCGTTCACGGTAGGAAGATTCAGTACTCAATTACCATACAATAGTAATTATCTAGGCCGAGACTTACAATATTTAATTCTTCATGTACCCATTTATTCAGCGTTTAAAATTGGGTTTAATCTATTTTTACAGATTTTTATTTTTAAAATAAAGAAATGTCAAAACTAGCACCTCGAAAAAAGGCTGAATATTCTACCTGCTCAAAATTTTCTACTGATTTTTGTTTTTTCAATTTTTTTGATTTATCCCTGCATTTCGACTAATGATTTAGGACATTCCCTTAACAAATGCTAAAATTTTGACCAAAGTTTGAATTATTTAAAAAAGAAACGAAAGCAATCGTTCTACCTCGATTTCCCTTACTTTTGTTGAAATAGTGCAACTCATGATCACCTTTCCTAACGCCAAAATCAACCTCGGACTTCACATCACGCAAAAGCGAAAAGATGGCTACCATGAAATCGAATCCTGCATGGTCCCTATTCCGCTATGTGACGCCTTAGAAATGATTTTGGACAAAAAGCCTTCTTGGACGGTGACAGGTTTGGAAGTGCCTGGCGATCCAAGGGACAACTTGATTTTGAAGGCAGAAAAATTGCTCAAAAAGGATTACCAAGGATTACCTAACCTACAAATTCACCTTCACAAACACATCCCGATGGGTGCCGGATTGGGAGGAGGGTCAGCAGATGGTGCATTTGCCTTGACGTTGATGAACAATCTATTTGACCTGCATCTGGATGATTTCTTTTTGGAAGAATATGCGGCAGAATTGGGGAGTGATTGCCCATTTTTTATTGAAAATACACCCAAAATTATCCGCGGAAGAGGAGAAATTCTTGAGCCCTGTTTGGTATCTCTTCAAGGTTCTTACTTAGTCTTGATCCATCCTGGAATTCATGTAGGCACCAAGGAGGCTTACGCGGGAGTAGTTCCCAAGGCCCCCAAAGTCAAACTAGAAACCATTCTGGCTGACCGTAGTCGCTGGAAAGAGGAGTTGGTCAATGACTTCGAGCCCTCCGTATTTCTAGCCCATCCCGAATTAGCCGAATTGAAAGCTAGCCTCTATCAAGCGGGTGCATACTACGCTGCCATGTCGGGATCGGGATCAAGTATTTTTGGCTTATTTGACCAAAAAACAACACTCCCCAGCTGGCCAACGAAGTATTTTGTGTTTGAATCCCTTCTTTAATGAGAACTGATTGAAAAATTAGGCTTTCGGTATCGAGGCCTCTTTTCTCTTTTTTTGCCAATAATTGAAGATCGGATAGATCAACACCGATACGAAAATGATGCCTGTACCGAGGTAAAATTCTTGGGTCATTTTTTCTTTTTCCCCAAAAATCAAAACCGCCAACAGAATTCCGTACACGGGTTCTAAATTGATGGTCAGGTTAATGGAAAAAACCGGTAAACGCTTCATCAATTCCACCGAAACTGAAAAGGCATACACCGTACAAATCCCTGCCAAAATCAAGATCCAAAACCAATCCAATCCCTGCCATGTCCATTGAATGGCAGAGCCATCAAGGTAGGAGTAGAGAGGTAAAAACAGCAAGGCTACCAAACTAGCAGCCCCCATTTCATAAAAGGTGATTTGGTAGGGACTATATCGAAATGTCAACCGCCCATTAAGAATAGAAAATAGGGCACTCAAAAATGCAGCTGCCAAGGCCATAAAC
>JBANGF010000179.1:0-4015 GCA_037975655.1 Bacteroidota bacterium
AAATTGGAACGATTTCTTTTGATTTCAGCCTTCGCCTTTTTGTCCTTCAGACGTTCTTCTCGCGCGGCCTTACTCGGTCGTGTTACTTTTCGTACCTTCTTTTTTTTGAAGGTTGAATTGAGCAACTCATAGAATTTACGAGTCACTAATTCCTTGTTTTGGAGTTGGGAACGGGTTTCTTGACAGGTAAGTTGCACATTTCCCGATTGATCTACCTTGGTTGGATTTTTTTGAATAAAAGTCAATTTTTCCTCCTCTGTCAATACTTGTGACTGCATCAGGTCAAATTTGAGCTGCACCTTCGTTTCTACTTTATTCACATGCTGCCCCCCTGCTCCTCCAGATCGAGAAGTGAGAAAGTCCAGTTCAGGTAAAAAATCACCACGCTTGATTCGAGATTGTAGGGAATTAACGGACATCGGAAAAAATGAGTTATATCTATTAAAACAACAGGAATTTTTGATTTGTTCAATTCAAGTAAGCATTCCGTATCTTTGCATCGTGTTGATTCCCTTGAGTCAATTTCCTAGTGTCCCCTAATGGACCTTTACTCCATTAACCACTACCTTATGAAAACAAAACCTCGAGTTGTCGTCGGCCTATCGGGTGGCGTAGATAGCAGCGTTGCTGCCAAACTTTTAATCGACCAAGGCTACGAAGTCATCGGCATGTTCATGAAAAACTGGCACGATGAGTCGGTTACCATTTCAAACGAATGCCCTTGGCTAGAGGATTCTACGGACGCCATGCTGGTCGCCGAAACCCTCAATATCCCCTTTCAAGCCATTGATCTGAGTGCAGAATACCAAGAGCGGATTGTGGACTACATGTTTGCCGAATATAGCGCTGGCCGTACGCCCAATCCAGACATCCTTTGCAACCGAGAAATCAAATTTGACATCTTCCTCAAAGCCGCCATCCAGTTGAAGGCAGACTTTGTGGCTACAGGGCATTATTGCCAAAAAGGAGAATTGGTTCAAGAGGGTAATCCTACCTACCAATTGCTTGCTGGTGCCGATGCCAACAAGGACCAGAGCTACTTTCTCTGCCAACTGTCCCAAGAGCAATTGGCAAAGGCCTTATTTCCCATCGGTCACCTCCAAAAATCTGAGGTTCGGGAGATTGCCAAGCAAGCAGGTTTGATCACCGCCGAAAAGAAAGACTCCCAAGGACTTTGCTTTATTGGAAAAGTACGACTACCTGACTTCCTTCAGCAGCAATTGAAACCCAAGACAGGGAAAATCATTCAAATTCCTGCAGAATTTCCTGCCTATCATTCTCAACTTATTCCAAAAGGAATCCCTCCTCAAGATTGGACCCAAGAGCAATTGGAAGTAATCTGTACCCCCATTTCTTACCTTCCTACCCAAGGAAAGGTCCTCGGAGAGCACCGTGGAGCACATTACTTTACGGTAGGTCAGCGAAAAGGACTGCAAGTAGGTGGCACAGGCAAACCCCTATTTGTGATTGCTACCGATACGATAGAAAACGTCATTTACACCGGTTTGGGAGAAGAGCATCCTGGTTTAAACCGATTTGGACTTTTTGTACCCCAAGATCAAGTGCATTGGATTCGGGAGGATCTCCGACTGCAGCCTGGAGAATCGGCCGTCTATGCGGCTCGAATTCGCTACCGGCAGCCGCTAACCAAGGCCACCCTCATTCAATACCCTCATGGGCTCTATGTAGTTTTTGAACAGGCACAAAAAGGAATTGCATCCGGGCAATTTGTAGCCTGGTACCAAGGAAATGAATGCATCGGATCGGGTACGATTGCTTAACAAATTCGACCGCTAGATGCTACCCATCCTTTTTGAAGACGAACAACTCGTAATCATCGACAAACCAGCCGGTCTACTGGTGCACCGCACCCAACAGGCCTATGGGGAAGAAGAAAACGCCTTGATCCAACTCCGGGATCAGTTGGGCAACTGGGTGGCTCCCGTACACCGCCTGGATCGAGCGACCAGCGGTTGCCTCTTATTTGCAAAAAACGAACAAATCCTTCCCTCACTCAAGGCCTTGTTTATGGATCGAGCGATCGAAAAAAGATACCTCTGTATCGTAAGAGGGATTCCTGCACAATCCGAAGGCCTGATTGATCATCCCCTCACCAGCGAACGCTCCGGCAAACTGCAAGAGGCACAAAGCAAGTACCGCGTATTACGGGAATCCGAGCAGCCCTTTGACAGCACAGGGCGCTACCCTACCAGTCGCTACAGTCTCCTAGAAGTAGAACTCCTTACTGGCAGAACGCATCAAATCCGGAGGCACATGGCCCACATTCGGCATTACATTTTAGGAGATCGCAAACATGGAGACAACAAGCAAAACACCTATTTTGAAACTCATTTTGGCTTACAAAATCTGCTGCTGCATTCTTGGAAACTGAATTTTACGCATCCCCAGACCCAGGATTCCTTACAACTTACCTGTGCACCACCCCCACATTTTCAGGCAATAGCCGAAAAACTGGGCTGGTCAAAAGCGGATTTTGACTTGGGGCAGGTTTCCCAATTCAATTTTTGACTTACATTAGTTAATCTAATTCCATTCCCATGAAAAAATACCTCTTGAGTTTCGTTGCTGTACTAGTTTGCAACAGTTTCGTACTTGCTCAAAAACAAGACATCGATAAGAATTTTTCTTCAGAATTTGCCAATTCCTTGTTTACTACACTCGCCTCTGACCTGATGATGGGTCGTGATCCGGTGCGTCCCGAGATGAAGTTAGCCTACTCCGTAATCGCCCAGGCGCTGGAAATTGGAGGAGCCAAACCACTGCCAGGAGCAAATGGATACTACCAAGACATTCCTTTCACCTTATCTTCCCCGCCCACACGTGGTTCCGTGCAGATAGGTGAGTTTTCCTTTACCCAGGGCCAAAATCTACTCGTGCTTGATGGTAGTTCTTTTCGAGGCAACTATGAAGTAGTGGATATCGGTTTTGGTTCGGTTGAAGAGTTTGCAGGAAAGGACCTAAAAGGAAAAATTCTAATCGCCAATGTAGGTGCTCCCAATAAATTTAGCCCCAACCAACTCTTCTCAGAAGGTAGAGCCAAAGCATTACGCGCCAAAGAAGCAGGCGCAATAGCCCTGATTGAGCGTTTCAATGTTCCATCAGTCCCTTGGCAGCTCGTATCGGGCTTTTTAAATCGCTCACAATTGGGCCTTGACCAAGGGGAAGCAAGCAATCTGCCTTACCTCTGGGTAGAAGACCTGAAAAATCAATTGAACGGTGCCAACCTCGGCAGAGCCAAGGTGGAAGTAGAGGGTAAGGTCACCACCAAAGTGGATGGTAAAAACGTGCTTGGAATCATTGAGGGCACCGACCCAGTACTAAAAAATGAGTACATCCTGCTTTCCGCCCATTACGACCACGTGGGGGTAGGAACTCCAGATGCTACAGGAGATTCGATCTATAATGGGGCGAGAGACAACGCGGTTGGAACAGTGGCTGTACTCAATGCTGCTCAGTACTTTGGTAAAAATCCTCCCAAAAGATCCGTCCTATTTGCCCTTTGGACAGCTGAAGAAAAAGGATTGTTGGGTAGTGCCTATTTTGCAAACAATCCCTTGATTCCCTTAAACCAAATCGTCTACAACCTCAACATCGACAATGCGGGCTACAACGACACCTCCATCATCACCGTGATTGGTTTGGGTAGAACCTCTGCTGATTTCCTAATTTCAGAGGCTGTAGCCGAATTTGGATTGACTGCCAAGGCGGATCCTTCTCCAGAGCAAGGATTGTATGACCGCTCAGACAATGTCAACTTCGCTCGTAAGGGAATTCCTGCTCCCAGCTTTACGCTGGGCTTCACTGCATTTGACGATGAAATCAATAAGTATTACCACAAGGCAGCCGATGAGGTGGAGAGTTTTGATATGAATTATGCGCAGCTGTATTGGAAATCCTACATCCTAGCAACTCAAAAAATTGCGAATTGGTCCCAGAAACCACAGTGGACCCCTGGCGACAAGTACGAAGAGGTGAGTAAGAAATTGTATGGGAA
>JBANGF010000182.1:0-3981 GCA_037975655.1 Bacteroidota bacterium
GAAAGCAACTCCAGGTACTCTAATTCTCACCGAAACTAGCGACGGACAGCGAATCGAAACTATCGCAAAACCCGGAGACTGGTTGGTAGAAAATCAAACGGCTACCCAAGAACACTACCTAGTATCCCAGGCTACTTTCACTAAAAAATACAAACTCCGACAAGCTCTTGGCGAAGGCTGGGGTTCATTTGAATCCTTGATTCAAGTTTATGCCCTAAAAGTGCAGGAAAAAGACTTAGCCCCTTTTGGAAATCCAACCCAACTGGAATTTCAAGGACCTCGGGAAAAAACCGTGCTTATTCATCCCGGAGATTACTTAGTGATTCCGGTAGATCAAAGTGAGGCCTACCGAATTACTGCAAAAGAATTTGAAGAAACCTACGTTCCAATCAAGGAACCAAGGTAATTTTCCCAAACTGCTTCCCCTGCTTCATTCGGTCAAATGCCTCTTCTGCCTTTGAGAAAGGATAGCATTGATCTACCACAGGTTTGATGTTAAATTTTTCTACCAATTGAAGCATGTGCAAAAAATCTGTATCTGTACCCATGGTCGTTCCAATGAGTTGGAGTTGATTCCAAAACAACTTTCTTGCTTCCAGTTGACCTGGGTTTCCACGCGTAGCTCCATAAAAAACAATTCGGGATCCTGGCTTGCAGACCTCCATCAAATGGGGAAGCGTATCCCCTGAAGCCCCATCAATCACCAAGTCCATTCCACCGGTTTGCTGAAGTGCTGCTGAACTCCAATTCGCCTCGGTGTAATTGAAGCCCATGGAAGCACCTTGAGCGATTGCCTGAGCTATTTTTTCGGGATCACTACTGCTAACAAATACCTTTGCTCCTAAAGCCAAGGCTAATTGGGCTGCAAATTGTGCCACTCCGCCGCCAATACCCGTCACCAATACTTGATCACCTGCTTGTAATTGGCCTTTCACCACTAAGGCACGGTAGGCAGTCAAGCCAGCCAAAGGAAGTGCAGCCGCTTCCTCCCAATTCAAATGCTTGGGTTTCTCGTGAATTCGATCGGCAGGTACTGCAATGTATTCTGCCAAAGTTCCATTACTAGGCATTCCCATGATTTCAAATTCTCGGGACTGAGCTTTTTCGTTGTCCCCCCAATTTTTTGCGGGATTAATGAGTGTTTCTTTTCCTACCCACTTGGGATTTACTCCTTCCCCTACTTCTTCCACGATTCCAGCCCCATCGGAACCCAACACTACCCCATCCCTCAAGTTGGGATACAGACCTTTTCTGCACCATTCGTCCCGGTGATTGAGGGCTGCGGCTTTTATTTTAATAAGGACCTCTCCTGGCCCAAAAACTGGCTTTGGAAGATCTAAAAGCTGAATTTTAGCCGCTTGGTCTCGTTGAAGTACAATCCCTTTCATCGAAATCGATTAAAATGGAGCGGGTTCGTCCCCTCCGGAAAAGGCACTTTCAATGTCTCCTTCGTTTGCTTTGCTGGTACGCACCAGCGTCTGATCGGAATCAAAATTACCTACTCCAGAAGCCCCTGAAGTAAACTTGCGTGAATATCCAATTTCAGAAGATTGAGAGGGAAATCCCATGCCTCCATCTAAATCTGTAAACTTGGTATATCTCCCAATAAATCGAAGTTTGATGTTATCTAAGGAACCATTTCTATGCTTGGCAATGATCACTTCCCCTACCCCTGCAGTAGAAGCTCCCCCTTCGTCTTCGGTGATTCCATAGTATTCCGGGCGGTAGAGAAACATGACCATGTCGGCATCCTGTTCGATGGCTCCAGATTCTCGAAGATCGGATAGCTGGGGGCGTTTATCTCCACCCCGGGTTTCCACCGCTCTAGAAAGCTGTGACAAGGCAATCACTGGAATGCTCAATTCCTTGGCGATCTTCTTTAAGGCCCTAGAAATACTCGCAATTTCCTGTTCACGATTACCCCCAAACCCTCCTTTGGAATCACCAGACATCAATTGTAGGTAATCCACCACTACCATCTGAATGTCGTGTTGGGCTTTCAACTTTCTACACTTAGCGCGCAACTCCAAAATAGAAAGTGCTGGCGTATCATCCACAAATAAGGGGGCTTTGGATAACTTGGCAGTCTTGTGAACCAACTGAGCCCATTCGTGATCTGCCAAGGTTCCTTTTTTAATTTTTTCAGCATCCAATTCTGCCTCAGAGGAAATCAATCGATTCACCAACTGAACGGATGACATTTCCAGAGAAAAAATAGCCACAGGTCGATTGTGATCCACCGCAGCATTGCGCAATACGGAGAGCACAAAGGCAGTTTTACCCATGGCTGGTCGTGCTGCAATGATGACCAGATCTGATTTCTGCCAGCCAGAGGTAACTCGATCCAAGGCAGTGAAACCGGAAGGAACTCCTGTAAGTCCATCTTTTTGATTTTTTCGAGCTTCCAACTCAGTCATTGCATCGCGCAAAATGGAGCGCATGTCTGCATAATTTTTCCGAATATTCTTTTCAGAAATCTCAAAAAGAGAATGCTCCATCGAATCCAGCAATTCGAATACGTCTGTGGTATCCTCAAAAGCATCTTTCTGGATGGTTGAAGCAATCCGGATCAACTCCCGTTTGATGGATTGCTCGGTAATGATGCGAGCATGGTATTCAATATTGGCAGCGGAAGCAACCTTTGAAGTGAGTTCCGTAACATAAAAGGCTCCACCTGCTACTTCCAAGGCTCCATTCTTCCGGAGTTGGGTAGTCACGGTCAACAAGTCTATGGGCTGACTTTCGGTAAATAATTCCAAAATGGCTTGAAAAATCACCTTGTGTGCTTCTTTGTAAAAACTCTCCACCTTCAAAATGTCAATTACATTTGTTAAGGCATCTTTTTCCAACATTAAAGCTCCAAGCACCGCTTCCTCGAGTTCAATGGCTTGAGGAGGAACTTTACCTAAATAGTTGGTAGGATTATCAAAAGAAGGCTTTTTTCGGTAGCGACCAGCGGATGGGGTGTTTTCAGTCATGATTCAAATTTACCTGCTAGAAGGCAAGAGTTTTAAACAATTTTTACCAAAGTTATCAACAAAGCAAAAGAGAGATCCTAGGGAAATTCCTAAACCAACACCTGGCAACAAGCGGACCATCTAAAAAACGTACAAACAATCCTATTGGGTATACATTAAGAAAACAATTCCGTCTTGAAATACATGCTACAAGGTTTTTTACCTAAGTTTGAATAAGTAAAAAATCAAACCATTTCCACTCATGAAACAGTATCATTTCATTGCTATCGGAGGCGCTGTGATGCACAATCTGGCACTTGCCTTACTTGAAAAAGGGTACCAGGTCACTGGTAGCGACGATGAAATCTACGAACCTTCCAAAACTCGTCTTCAAAAAGCAGGCATTCTTCCAGAAGCCCAAGGTTGGTTTCCTGAAAAAATTCATGCACAATTGGACGGCATTCTACTTGGAATGCATGCACGGATTGACAATCCAGAACTGCTCCGTGCCCAGGAATTGGGAATTCCCGTATATTCTTTTCCCGAATTTATTTACAACCAAAGCCAAGATAAAAAAAGAGTAGTCATTTCCGGTAGCCATGGCAAAACCTCCATCACCTCCATGATTTTGCATGTTTTGAAGGATCAGGGAATGAATTTTGACTATTTGGTTGGCGCTCAAATTGAAGGGTTTGACTTGATGGTACGCCTATCCGATGCCCCCATCATCGTCATTGAAGGAGACGAATACCTTACCTCACCGATTGACCGTACGCCTAAGTTTTTTCATTACAAGCACGACATCCTTCTGGTCAGCGGCATCGCTTGGGACCATTTCAATGTTTTTCCAGATTTCGAGGACTACAAGAAGCAGTTTTCCCTACTCATGGACCGAACCCCAGCCTCGGGTAGCCTGATCTACTGCAGTGCAGATCCATTGGTCAAGGAAGGAGCAGAAAAGTCTCAAGGACAAGGAGAAAAAATAGGCTACCAAGCTCATCCTTCCCGAATTCATGAAGGAAAA
>JBANGF010000186.1:0-3813 GCA_037975655.1 Bacteroidota bacterium
ATTTCCTTATTACCAGTTTGATTTGATGGATAAGTATTTCAGTTCCATGAAGTTGCTCATGCAAAAAACCCATGGGCTTAGAAGATTGGGATCAGCGGCGATGGACCTCTGCTATGTAGCCTCCGGCAGAATGGATGGATACTTTGAGTACAACCTCAACTCCTACGATGTGGCAGCAGGGGTGCTTATTGTTCAGGAAGCAGGAGGAAGGGTGACTGAATTTCTTGGAGGGAATAATTATATTTTTGGAAGGAATATTGTGGCCAGTAATGGGGCCATACACGATGAATTTTTGGAAGTTTTGGCAGAGGACTGGAAATAAGCTATCCCAATAACCAATACCATAAACCCAAGGTAATTGCTGAAAGCGGAATACCTACTCCACTCAGCAAGGCCGCAAGGCGAGGTTGCAATCCGAACTCCATGGCAAGTAAGGACCCCGTAATCATGGGTGCCATGGCACTTTCCAAGACAGTCACCCTAAATTCTATACTTGTTGTAGGCAGGAGTTGGGAGTAAATGACCCAAACACAGAGTGGCGCTAGCACCAATCGAAAGCCTAAGCCATACCAAAAAAATCGAGATTGAATCCATTCCTTATCTAAGGAAATTCTCAATCCAATGACCCCCAAGGCTAGGGGGGCCATGGTCATGCTAATTCCTTGGAGAATTGAATGCATAAAATTGGGGACTTGTATGTTAGCCAGGCTTAGGCCTATGCTCCCAAGCAAGAAAAGAAAGGGAGGGAAGCGAAAAATGGTGCCAATGATTTTTCTATTTTCTGAATTGGTTTTTCCATAGCGGGCACCAACCCACAAGGAAAGGGTGGCAACCAATAAAAAAGACCCTCCCTGATCAATCAGCAAGGCCGTAGGAAGACCTTGATTTCCATAAAGAGCTTCCACTACTGGAAAACCCAAAAAAGAAGTGTTGGCAAGACCTGCTACTAGGATCAAGCAGCCCGTCACTTCCTTTTGCCAAGCAAAAATTTTACCCAACAAACCAAACACTACCCAGGAAAGAATAAATGTAAACCATGCGGCGGAGATGGGGAGAAGAAGCGCTGTACCAAGCTTTAAGGGCGGGATATAGAGTAGCGCAAGGGCAGGCAACACTAGGTAAATCAATAGAGCTTGTCCTCCCTGGGCTACTTTTTCCTTAGGAAAATGGCGCAGCTGTTGGAGAAAAAAACCCAAGAAGAGAAAAGCAATAGCAATCCATGCACTCATACCAAGGAGTAAGGGAAAAGAATTGATTTCCATAAAGGTAAGCAAAGTGACAAGATTCAATCCTGGGCAAATACTATCTTTTACTTTCTTCCTCCCTTACTTGCGTGTTGCTCCCTAACTCGTACTGTCTTTGGAGTTTACTCCAAACCGAATTGCTTGCGTTTTTCTTCAAAGTATTGGGAAAGTTGAGGATAAAAGGAACTTTCAGCCTCTGGGATTCCATCCAATACCAAAGCCATAGGATTAGGGTTGCTATCTTGATTGACTTGCATCCCTTCAATGAGCCAAATTAATTCTTCTAAATGCAGAGGCTCACTACTGGATGAGGGATAAAGAAGGTAGTCATTGCCATAAAAATCCACTGCCTCATAGTGTATTTTTCCTTCATTTTCATGGGCATAGATACTGATTTGTTCTCCCCAAGTACTTTCGGGATAGTGGAGGCGTACCAATAGGACAGAGGTATTTTCTTCTGAGAAAAAAGTAGAAGGCTGAAATAAAAAATCCATGGTAATATGAGCTTTAGCGCAGGACAAAAATGCAATTTTTGTCTTAAAGTAGGGCTTACTACCTGAATTTTAACCTTTGGTAAGAATTTTTGAATTTTCCTTCCTTGGAAGACTAGAGATTCATTGGATAATCAGGACTTTAAGGCTATTTTTGAGTTCCCTATTTGGCTGGGCTTGCTTGCGCATTCCCTTGGCTTCATTCCTATTATTCACCCCTATCTATGAAAAGAGATACCCTAGTTTTTGAACTTATTTCCAAAGAAGAGGATAGACAAAAAAGAGGCATTGAATTAATTGCTTCCGAAAATTTTACTTCCAAGCAGGTCATGGAAGCTGCTGGAAGCGTCTTGACCAATAAATATGCCGAAGGGCTTCCGGGTAAGCGCTACTATGGGGGCTGCGAGGTTGTTGATGAAATTGAGCAAATTGCCATAGATAGAGCGAAAAAACTTTTTGGAGCCACCTGGGCAAACGTACAGCCCCACTCTGGGGCGCAGGCTAATGCTGCTGTCATGCTTGCTTGCCTAAAGCCTGGAGATGCAATTTTAGGATTTGACCTTTCCCATGGGGGGCATCTGACCCACGGTTCTCCAGTAAATTTTTCAGGGAAACTTTACCAAGCGCATTTTTATGGTGTAGAAGAAGCTACTGGGGTTATCGACTACGATAAGGTGGCAGAAAAGGCCCTAGCAGTGCAACCCAAAATGATCATTTGTGGAGCCTCTGCCTATTCTAGAGATTGGAATTACGAGAGACTTAGAGAAATTGCCGACGAAGTAGATGCCCTTTTATTGGCTGACATTTCTCATCCCTCGGGATTGATCGCCCGAGGACTGCTGAATGATCCCTTGGAATATTGCCACATCGTGACGACTACCACCCACAAGACCCTTAGGGGTCCTAGGGGAGGCTTAATTTTGATGAGAGAAGATTTTGATAACCCTTGGGGACTTACTACCCCAAAAGGAGAAATCAGAAAAATGTCTTCTTTGTTGGACATGGGCGTATTCCCTGGTACACAAGGAGGACCATTGGAACATATCATTGCGGCCAAAGCAGTGGCATTTGAGGAGGCACTTTCCGATGAGTATATGCAATACATCCTCCAAGTAAAGTTGAATGCCTCCGTCATGGCTGCAGAATTTGTGGCAAGGGGATATCAGATTATTTCTGGGGGTACTGACAACCACCTGATGCTGATTGACTTGAGGAATAAAGACTTGACGGGGAAACTAGCTGAGGAAACTTTAGGTAAAGTGGATATTACCATCAATAAAAACATGGTACCTTTTGATACCAAGTCTCCATTTGTGACTTCTGGCATGCGTTTAGGTACTGCCGCCGTTACCACAAGGGGCTTGAAAGAAGAGGATATGAAAAAAATTGTAGGACTGATTGACAGAGCCTTGCAGCACCATGCAGACGATGCGGTGCTTGCGCAAATAAGAGCAGAAGTCAACGCCTGGATGGTAAAATTTCCATTGTATTAAGCTAATATTTTAACGTGGCCTTAGATCAATACAAAGAAGAGGAAGAAGAAGGAATGTCCTTTTTGGACCACTTAGAAGCCTTGCGCTGGCACTTATTTCGCTCGGTAGCAGTGATTTTAATTTTTTCTGTAGTTGCCTTTATTGCAAAAGACATCGTATTTGGGGTAATCATCCTTGGGCCTTCTAAAATTGATTTTCTTACCTATCGGATGTTATGTGAGCTAAGCAGCTACCTTCAGCTTCCTGCCTTGTGTATTGATAATCTTCCCTTTACCATTCAAAGCAGACAAATGACGGGTCAGTTTTCCATGCACATGACCTCAAGTATTGTAGTAGGCCTCGTCGCAGCTTTTCCCTATGTATTTTGGGAGATATGGAAATTTATCAGTCCAGGCCTTTACGATAAGGAAAGAAGGGCCGCAAGAGGAGCTGTATTTTTTGTGAGTTCTTTATTTTTATCAGGAGCCCTTTTTGGATACTATGTCCTTACCCCCATGTCTATCAATTTTTTGGCCAACTACCAGCTAGACCCTAGCATTACCAATGAATTTGATGTGACTTCTTATGTGTCTACCCTGACCATGT
>JBANGF010000055.1:0-3471 GCA_037975655.1 Bacteroidota bacterium
TCAATCATGCCCAGAAAGGCGGTTTCAGCGGTATTGGGAATGTAGGAAAATACGGTGTTCTTCAAATCGAAATCGATGGCCTTCAAGATTTGAGGGATAAGGGCCTTGCCCAAATTCTTCCGTTCCTGGTAGATACCTGGATCGGTCCCTCTTGAAAAATAGATACGCTCAAAGGAACAGGATTTCTTTTCACGGGCAGGCAAGATCTCTTCCTCGGCAAAAGAACCGTCCTTGTTGATCACAATCGCATGTCCAGGTTTAATTTCTTTGATGGCCTTGAAGTCAATGTTGAAGGCGGACTTGATGGCAGGCTTTTCAGAAGCCACCACAATCACCTCGTCGTCGGCATAGTAGAAGGCTGGTCGGATACCAGAGGGATCTCGCACCACAAAGGCAGAACCATTGCCAATCATGCCTGCCATGGCGTAGCCACCATCAAAATCTCGGCAGGATCGACGCAAAATTCGACCTACATCCAATTTATCTTCAATGATATGCGTCAATTCCTCGTTGGAGTAATCCTCCTTGAACTGGTCGAATATGCGCTGGTTTTCTTCGTCCAAAAAGTGTCCAATCTTCTCCATCACAGTTACGGTGTCGGTCTTTTCCTTGGGGTGCTGACCCAACTCCACCAATCTTCCAAAAAGTTCCTCGTTATTGGTCATGTTGAAGTTGCCCGCCATAACCAAGTTACGGCTTCTCCAATTGTTCTGCTTCAGAAAGGGATGGCAGGTTTCAATGCTATTTTCGCCATGGGTACCGTAACGCAGGTGTCCTAGCCAAACTTCTCCAGAGAAAGCCATGTTTTCTTTGAGCCATTCCCCATCGGCAAGTGCTTTCTTGCCACCTAGCTTCTTCGCCTTCTTAAACTTTCGGGTAATTTTTTCAAAAATATCGTTGACCGCAGAAGGCTCTACAGAGCGGTACCTACTGATGTAGCGCGTACCCGGCTGGGTTCCAATTTTAATATTTGCCACCCCTGCTCCATCTTGACCTCGATTGAGCTGCTTTTGCATCAAAACATACAATCGATTTGCCGCAAATGCAGCCGTTCCGTAGGTATCGATGTAGTACTGAACCGGTTTTCGAAGCCGGATAAGGGCTATTCCACATTCATGTTTGATAGCGTCACTCATGGAGAGAAGGGATGGGTTTATAGGAAGGAATAAAGGTAAGTTTTTTCAAAAGATTTCCCGATTTGAACAAGCTCAATTCCTAAAAAAAATCCAAAATTTTCCTCTAGAGTTCTCGATCAAAATTTCAATACGATATAGCCTTTCATCGAATAGGTGGTGATCGTTGTCAACGCGGAGTGCGCCACAGTTACCCCAGGCCACAGATCCGAAGTCTTCAGGTTTCGAGCGATCAGGGACTGCCCACAAACCAGTATTTCTGCTCCCGCCTCTTCCAAGTCTTCAAAAACTGCTAGGTTGGGATTAGTGACCTCGTATTTTTTCTTATAGTTCTCGTCATTCAAAAGCGTAAAAATTCCTCCTCCATGTAGCACCACCTTCACCTTGATTCGATCTTTGGTCACCCCAGCCAAGCCATGCAAGTTCATCATGCGCGCCACATTGTCTACAAAGCGGGATATTTGCTTGGGGTCTTCCGAAGGTGAAGTTAGGTCCACTAGAATTTTGTACTCCAAGGTCCCATCTGGCCGTTCGGTGGCATCCGGGATTTCATAGATTCCTCCATGGCCTTTAACCAGAGGAAATTGAGGAGTTTGGGCAACCGCTGCAACCGAAACAAGAAATAATGCAGCGCAAAGAAGAAAGAAGTGGAGAGCCTTCATGAGTTTAGATTTTTTCCCAAACTACTAAAATTTTAACTAATTAACCGCAATTACCTCTGGCTCAATACGGATGGGAATCCAGTGGACAAACGGTGCACTGTGCACAGTCCAAGGTACCTTGTTGTAAACTTTAAGTCTTCTTTCTTTAGTTTTTAGTATAAAACGGAGAATTACCCTGTGTGTAAATAATTTTTATTTAAGTTATTACGTTTTGAAATTAAACTCCGAAATAGCGGAAGGGGTCTAACCTCAAAAATCAGTAAACCTAACCCCATTCAGCCCATGAAGAATACACTTGCCGTTTTCGCTATAGGTTTAGTTTTACTACTGAGCGCCTGCAATGACCAGGAAACCACCACCGCTATCCCATATCAGGCAGTTAAAGAGGTGTTTGGAACCAAAATCGACCCAAACAACCTCCCCAACTATGCCAACCAATCCATCCCTAATTACATTCGTAAGGACAATACCGGAACCAATCCGATCACCAACGAAAAAGCAATTTTAGGAAGGGTGCTTTTTTACGATAAAAATCTTAGCATCGACAATACGGTCTCCTGCGCTAGCTGTCACCAACAAGCATTTGGATTCAGCGACCCTAACCTAGCGAGCCAAGGAGTACAGGGAGGTCAGACCACACGCCATTCCATGCGCTTGATCAACACGCGGTTTGCCACTGAGGCCAAGTTCTTCTGGGATGAGCGTGCAGCAACTCTCGAAGCACAAGTGACCACACCGATTCAAGATCATGCTGAAATGGGATTTAGTGGACAAAATGGCCGTCCAGGAATTAGCGCTTTACTAGCAAAAATTCAAGGAATCAATTATTACAATGAGCTTTTCAAGTTTGTGTATGGTAATACGACTGTAACAGAGGCTCGATTACAAGAATGTCTTTCTCAATTTGTTCGCAGTATCCAGTCATTTGATTCTCGCTATGATATAGGTCGAGCACAAGCACCACAAGATCAACAACCCTTTACAAATTTCTCGCAGCAAGAAAATGTGGGAAAGAATTTGTTTCTGACTCTTCCTCAATTTGATCCACAAGGTGTTCGTATAGGTGGAGGATTGGGTTGCGTAGGATGTCATGCTCCACCAGAATTTTCAATAGATCCTAATTCCGGAAATAATGGAATCGTTGGGGTTCTGAATGGAACAGGCATTGATATAAACAATACAAAAGCACCTACCCTCAGAGATTTAGTTGGCATCACTGGTAATCCAAATGGGCCTCTAATGCACACTGGTGCAATAAAAACATTGCAAGCAGTTATAGGACATTATGGTCAGATTGTGCAAGCACCTGGAAATACTCGACTTGACCAACGACTACGACCCAATGGGTTTGGGCAAAATTTAAATCTAAACCAACAAGAAGTAGATGCAGTGATTGCCTTTTTAAAAACGTTGAGTGGAACCGCTGTATATACTGACGAAAAATGGTCAGACCCTTTTCAATAAGCAGCTATGAATAAAAAGGTACTCGTTTTATGTACAGGCAATTCTTGTCGTAGTCAAATTGCTCATGGTTATTTAAATAAATTTCTTGCAGGAAAAGCTGAGGTATATAGCGCAGGCGTTGAAACACATGGCGTAAATCCAAACGCAATTGCAACTATGCTTGAAGATGGAATTGATATCAGCCACCACACTTCAAATAACATAACTGAGTA